>DAIPYU010000054.1:26270-28308 GCA_036782635.1 Nodosilinea sp. CTOTU7353 | reverse complement strand
TGAAAACAGGGCGGATGATGGGGCTCGAACCCACGAATGGTGGAATCACAATCCACTGCCTTAACCACTTGGCTACACCCGCCATAATCGCGATAACTAATATAGCACCGATGGTTGCCCCCTTGCCACGTAGAGAGCAAGTTTTGTCCTAAACAATTTTCTACTGGGCAGCCTGCAGGTAAGGGCTGCGATCGCAGCCGCGACCCTCCTATCATCCCATCGGGGTGGCTGTGCCGTATTGCGGTTGTCTGTAGCCATAGCCAGAATGGTTAAGACATGACCTATGCCTCTGGGGCGATGGCTATACGCCGCAGCACTGTCTCAGTTTTTGCCCATGACGGGGGGCAGCGCCTGGCGCGTAATGGCTATCACTATGTCTAAGGGGTATGAAATGTCGGTTTCCATCATTATTCCTACATGGAACGAAGCGACCTGCCTAGGCCGCACCCTGGGTCTGTTGCAGAGTCTTAACCCGCCCCCCCGCGAGATTTTGCTGGTGGATGGGGGCAGCAGCGATCGCACCGTCACCATTGCCCACGCCTACGCCGACCGGCTGCCCCTCACCGTGATCCACGCCCCCGCCCCTGGTCGCTCGGTGCAAATGAACCTGGGGGCCGCCGCCGCCCAGGGCGACACCCTGTGCTTTCTCCATGCCGACACCCTAGTGCCCGACGACCTGGTGCCCTTAGTGCAGAGCACCCTGGCCCACCCAGACATCGCCTGCGGCGGGTTTGTGGCGCTGATGACTGGCTCCCACGCCACTCGCTGGGCAATCTCGCTACACAATGCCCTCAAAACCTACTATGCACCGCTGCTATTTCGGCCCCACCTGTTCTTTGCGCGGGGGCTGCGGCTGCTGTTTGGCGACCAGGCGATGTTTTGTCGCCGGGCTGACTTTCTCGCCTGCGGCGGCTTTGACCCCGCCCTGCCAATTATGGAAGAGGCCGATCTCTGCCTCAAGCTCTGCCGCCGAGGCCGCATTCGCCAGCTCAACCGGGTGGTGCAGTCCTCCGATCGCCGGGTTGCCGCCTGGGGAGCTTTAAAGGCCAATGCTATCTATCTCATGATTGGCCTGCTCTGGGGCCTGGGGGTGCCCGCCATCACCCTAAAGCAGTTTTACGAAGAGGTGAGATAGGGGGGGAAGGGGGGTATCGGGTGTCGGGTGTCGGGGGTACACGGTGCACGGTATACGGTTTGCGGCCTCACCGTGCACCGTGCACCTCATACCTGAAACCTAACACCTGACACCTAACACCTTTTATCCCTTCCCCCCTGCCGTTTGCTGATTTAGCCCCCAGTCGTAGGGCAAAAACTCTACTTTGGTCAGCGCTGACAGTGGCGGGGTAGGGGCCAGATACGAGCCGATGTAGTCGGGTACCGAGGCGGCTACCCGCAAAAAGTCTTCGCCATACCACTTAAAAATCTGGCTGCAATAGAGCACCCTGGCCTCGGTGTCATAGCGTACTTTCTCTGGGTTGTGGATGAAGCGGTGGGCATCGGTTTCGAGCTGGGCCTCAACGATGTCGGGCCAGTAGGCCTCGTTGCGCAGAATGGGGCACCCCCCCGAGGCGCACACCAGGGCAAAGTGAATGCGCGGCTCTTTGAACCGGGGCCGCAGGGTGCCGTGCTCAATGCCGTTGAGGCTGGTGGGTTTGCCGTCGAGTTGGTAGAGCGATCGGCTAAAGAAGCGCCAGAAGCTAAACCAGTTGGGCAATCCCAGCAGCTTGGGTAAAATCGAGTCAATGGGGTACTGCCTCAACACCTGCTGAATGGTAAGACCGTTGTAGAGGTTGATCAGCAGCGCCAGAGATTCTTCTGCGGTGAGGCCGTCGAGGCTGTTGGGTAGAGAACCTAGCCAGGCCTCTAAAGCAGCGCTATCTGACTGCTGCCAGCGGGCATAGTCGACTCGGCCCTGGTCGTCAACGTAGGTCTGAAGCAGGGTATTCCAGGGAGTAAAATCCAGCATGGTCGATCTCCTGGGCTGGTGGTCTCTGTCTTTGATGCTCTGTCTCTGATGCTCTGTCTTTGATGCTCTGTC
>DAIPYU010000054.1:0-26170 GCA_036782635.1 Nodosilinea sp. CTOTU7353 | reverse complement strand
GGTGGTCTCTGTCTTTGATGCTCTGTCTCTGATGCTCTGTCTTTGATGCTCTGTCCCTGATGTTCTGTCCCTGATGCTCTGTCCCTGATGCTCTGTCCCTGATGTTCTGTCCCTGATGCTCTGTCTCTGATGCTAACGCCGATAAATCTTGTTCGAACTATGGCCTGGTGGGTGGTAGGCCACTGGGTGCAGCGGTCGTTTCCGCAGGTGCCTACGGTCACAACCCAAGGTCTTGCCGATGCGCTGGGCGAGGGCAAAGTTCCTATCCCTATTCTGCCCACTCCCATTCTGATCGATGTGAGGCGAGACTACGAGTTTGCCGTTAGCCACCTGCCCCAGGCCCACCACGCGCCCAATCTGGATGCAGCGATCGCCCTAGAATTAGACCCCCATCAGCCGATTGTGGCCTACTGCTCGGTGGGCTATCGCTCAGCCCGGCTGGCGGCTCAGCTACAGGCGGCGGGCTACAGCGAGGTCTACAACCTGGCGGGGTCAATTTTTCAGTGGGCCAATGAGGACAGACCACTGGTGAGCCAAGGGCAGTCCGTTGCCGCCGTGCACCCGTTCCACCCCACCTGGGGTCTGCTGCTCAAGCCTGGGCTTTCTAGTCTGCCTAAAGAGTGAAATATCCATCTGCCCTTGATCGCCTGCATCTATGGGGCAGCATTGGCCAAAATTTGCTCCCACTGGGGCAGGTCTTCGGGCCGGTCTATGTCTGTCAGCGGGGTCAGCAGCTCGATGGCTAGCCCCTGGGCAGTCGCTGCCGCCAGGGTTTGGGCCAGCACCTGGCCCGTGCCCCAGGCGATCGCCTCAAACAGGGCAGGCTGGGGCTGGCGCAGGCCAATCAGGTAGTAGCCGCCGTCGGTGGCGGGGCCGAGCACTACATCGGCGCTCTGCAAGGCCTTGAGGGCGGCGGCTAGGTGGGCGGTGCCCAGCGCTGGGCAGTCGCTGCCGATGGCGATCGCCCCCTTCCTCCCTGCCGCCAGCTTATGCCTAAAGGTCTGCTCAAAGGCGGCCGCTAGCTTCGCTCCCAAATCGCCTTCGCCCTGGGGGTAGTAGGTGATGTGATCGCCCAGCCAGCCCTGCATTTGGGCCTCGGTGCCGCCGGCAAAATGTACCTCTATTGCCAGCGGTAGCTGCTGAGCGGCGGTGGTGACCTGCCCCAGCACATGTTCGGTCATAGCCCGCTGTAGGGCGGCAGCCCCCTCTGGCCCCAGGTGAGGAATCATCCGGGTCTTGGTGCGCCCCGGCTCAGGATAGCGAGTAAACAGCAGCAGCCCAAAAGCTGCTGGGGGTTGAGAGTCAGCAAGATTCATCATGGTGGATGGGAAATGTCTTAACTGGACCGGCTAACACCAAACTCGAATCACATCACCCCGGTTCCCCAGAGGCTAAACCGTAGGGGCGTTGGTGCAGCCTATTCGTAGGCTTTATAACATTCGCCCAGAGAAATTGGGGACAGCCTAATGCTGAATCCGCTAAAAGCAATCCACAAAAAAGGCGCGGCCTTGGCCGCGCCCAACTGCATCAGTTCTGCCCTGTCACGACCTGCAAAGGGCCAACCAGAGGGCAGAACTGGGTAGATGCATTACTGGTTCGGCAGGTTGCCAGGGCGCACCGAAATGGTTTGCTCACGGCCCTCACGCCGCAGGGTCAGCGATAGATTTTGCCCCACCGACGAGCGCTCCACGGCCTTCTGCACCGCCGCGCTTTCGGTCACCGGCTGGCCTTCTATGGCCACAATGATGTCACCATCTCGCAGGCCGCTCTGGGCCGCCGGGGAGTTGGGCATGACTCGGCCAATCAGCACGCCCGACTCGTCTTCTACGGAGAAGGGGCGGTTGGGGTCGCTGTTGATATTTTGCTTCAGCTCCGGCGTTAGGTTCACCATTTGGATGCCCAGATAGGCATGCTCAACTCGACCCGTTTCGATCAGCTGGCTACTGATGCGCTGCACGGTGTTGATGGGAATGGCAAAGCCAATGCCCTGGGCACCCTGAATGATGGCGGTGTTGACGCCAATCACTTCACCGTCGAGGTTGAGCAGCGGCCCGCCAGAGTTGCCGGGGTTAATGGCAGCGTCGGTTTGAATGAAGTCGATTCGCTTGTCGGGGACGCCCACATCGCGGCTAGAGCGGCCGGTGGCGCTGACAATGCCAGCGGTTACGGTGCTGTCGAGACCGAGGGGGTTGCCAATGGCGATCGCCCACTCGCCCGGTTGAATTTGGTCAGAGTCGCTCAGGGCAACGGTGGGTAGGCCAGTGGCCTCAATTTTGATCACGGCGACATCGGTGACCTCATCGGCCCCCATCACCCGACCCGTAAAGCTGCGGCCATCCTTGAGGGTAACCTGCACCTCGTCTGCCCCGGCGACCACGTGGGCGTTGGTGATGATTTGGCCGTCGGCGGAGGTAATAAACCCTGAACCCACTCCCCGCTGCACCTGTCCACCCCGCAAGTTGGGCTGGTTGTTGCCGAAGAACTGCCGCAGGCGCGGATCTTGAAACATGGGCGGCACATTGCTCTGCACGGTGCGGGCGGCATCAATGCGCACCACGGAAGGACCAACCTGACTGACGATATTGGCAATCACGTTGTTGCCGGAGACCGAGGGAGCAACAGCCAGGGGAGTGCCGCTGCCCTGGGGCTGGGGGGCACTGTTTTGAGCCGGGCTATTCTGGCCAGAGCCATCTTGACGACCCAAGAAACCATTGTCCCAGAAGGCATCGGCGATGGGGGCGTTGGTCGAGGGCTGTACCAGAGCGTTGAGGGCCTGGCCCCCGGCGGTAGCGATGCCCGCCCCCAGCACAACCAGTGCAAACGACTTAACTACAGGCCGAAAACTGCGCCCAGAAACGCGGCCCGACTCATCCTTATCCATTTTTGATTCCTTTTTTGGCTCTCGCATGATGTCTATGACTATAAGGTTATGGTATTGCAGGGCCATGGCGGGGCCGTGGCGAAGCTGTGACACTTTAGCCGCTTTGACTGTGACGATTTGGCGTAGGGGGGATGGGGTTTCAGGTTTTAGGTTCAGGGTTTCAGGTTTGGAGGACGCCTTAAACCTCCAGGAAACCCTACAGGCAAAGCCTGATACCCGAAACCTAGCACCTAAAACCTAGCATCCGCTGCCCCAGCCCTAGTAGCCCTAGTATTTAATCCGATCGCGATCTTGATCCTTATGGGGAGCGGCGTTCTTCGCTACAAAGTCGATGATTTTGCCCGCCACATCCATGTCGGTGGCTTTTTCGATGCCCTCTAGCCCCGGCGACGAGTTGACCTCCATCACCACCGGGCCGTGGTTAGAGCGCAGCAGATCAACCCCGGCTACCCGCAGGCCCATGGCCTTGGCGGCGCGAATGGCGGTGCTGCGCTCTTCGGGAGTGAGTCGCACCTTGGTAGCCGACCCGCCCCGGTGCAGGTTGGAGCGAAACTCGCCGGGGGCACCCTGGCGCTTCATGGCGGCCACCACCTTGTCGCCCACCACAAAGCAGCGAATATCCATGCCGCCTGCCTCTTTAATAAACTCTTGCACCAGAATATTGGCGTCGAGGCCGCGAAAGGCTTCGATTACTGACTTGGCCGCCTGCTGGGTTTCGGCCAGCACCACGCCAATGCCCTGGGTGCCTTCGAGCAGCTTAATCACTAGGGGGGCACCGCCAACGATATCGACCAGGCCGTCGATGTCTTTGGTGGAGTGGGCAAAGCCCGTCACCGGCAGGCCAATGCCCCGGCGGGCCATGATCTGGAGCGACCTGAGCTTGTCGCGCGATCGCGAAATCGCCATCGAGGTATTGGCCGTAAACACCCCCATGATCTCAAACTGGCGCACCACCGCCGTACCGTAGAACGTGTTCGACGCCCCGATGCGGGGGATCACCGCATCAATATCTGTCAGGGGCTGGCTCTGGTACATCACCTTGGGCTGGTGGGAGGTGATATTCATGTAGCAGCGCAGGTGATCGATCACCTCCACCTCGTGGCCGCGTTCTTCCCCCGCTTCTTTTAGACGCCGGGTCGAGTAGAGGGTCTCATCCCTAGATAAAATCGCGATTTTCATAGCGGGGCTCAGGGGTAATCAGGGGCCAAATGGTGCGGGGCAGGAAGGGGCTGTAGGTACGAACGTCCCGGATCGACCAGGTAGCGGCGGCGCACCGCCTGTCGCCCCAGCAGCATTCTAAAGCCCATGTCATCGCGGTTGGTCAGGGTGAGTTCAATGGTCCACAGGCTGTTGCCCAGCTGCACCGAGGTTTCAATCACCGGGCGCAGTTCTGACTGCCCCCCAGAATTGCGAACGATGCGATCGTCTAGCAGGGGGGCCTCAGCGGCAACGATGCAATCGTCGTTGCGCTGAATCGGATGGGCCTGAAACCGCACCATGATCAGGCCCTGGCGCTCAAATCGCTCTACGTTAAAGGCGTGCAGGGTTGAGGATCTAGCCCCGGTATCCACCTTGGCTTTGATGCTGTGCACCCCCAGCGCCGGCAGGGCCACCCATTCTCGCCAGCCAATGACTGTCGCCGTCTCAGCACCAAAACCCATACCACCTTAGGCCCGCACACCTATGAGAGCATAGCAGGACAGCGTCCGATTTCATCCTACGGAGAAAGGGGGGCGGTGGGTTGCCCTGCTGGGGCATTTTCTAGGGCACTTTCTGGGGCATTCTGGGCACTATCCTCGGGGTCAGCCAGGCGCTCTGGGGCTGAGGCATTGACCAAACTGAGGGGGTAGGGGGGATTTGCCAGGGCGGCGGCAAAGGCGGCGCTCAGCACTGGCTCAAACCGCTGGTCGCCCTCTAGGGTGAGCTTAAAGTAGGCCAAGCTCAAAACCTGCAGGTAGCTCCACACCACCTCTGGGCGCAGCCCAATAATCTCAGTGGGGATAGCCACCGGCTGGTCGCCTGCGGCCACATCGCCAATGCTTGAGAAGTGGGTGCCCTGGTCGATCATGAGCAGATAGCGTACCGGGGCCGTCAGCCAGGTGAAGGGCTGAAGCTGCTCTGGAAATGCCGGGGCGATGGTGTCGGCGGTGCTGGCCACCACCATGGTCGGCACCGCAATCTGCCCGTAGCCGATTTCGCCGAACAGGGCGCTGCCGATGGGGTTGATGACAAAAATCGACCCTACCCGAGGGTCAGCCAGGCTGACGCCGGAGTTAATCACGTTTGCCGCCTGACACTGCAACAGCAGCGATGGGTTAAAAGAAAGGGTGCTCGGGGGGCAAACTTCGAGCAGTCCCTCGGAGTCGAAGGTGGCTCCGGCCAGGGCTAGGGCCGTGTAGCCCCCGAAGGATTGACCGATCGCCCCGACCCGGCTGAGGTTGAGCTGGCCTCGAATGGGGGAAGGGCTGGTGTTTAGGTTAGCTAGGGCATTGAGGGTCAGAGATACTTCCCGGGGCCGCCGCAGAAACTCTTCGTCTTGCACCACCGTGCTCGACAACCCCGTCAGCAGAGCAGAGAGTTGTTGGTCATTGCTGCCGGTGTGCTCTAGGGCGGCCACCGCAATGCCAGCCTCGGCTAAGTAGTTGGCCAGGTAGGTGTAGCTGGCGCTGGTGCCCCCCAGCCCGTGGGAGATCACCACCAGGGGAAAGCCCTGGGGTGGTTTGCTCCGCTGTCCAGGCAATACCTCGGGTAGGTAGAGCTGCACTGAGCGAGGTACCCCTGACACCACCACCTCAATGCGATCAACGCCGTACTGGCGCTCGCTCTGCACCAGTTGCAGCAGTGACTCAGCATCGACGGGGTTGGCGGCGGCATCGGCCTGGGCGATCGCCCGCACCTCGGCAAAGGCGGCCTCTGACTGCAAAATTGCCTGGTTGACCTCCTGGGCGATCGCCAGCCCCTCGGCCAGGTCAACGCGCATTATCCCGGTGGGGTAGGCTTTAAGCACGTTCACCAGGGTAAAGCCCTCAGGGTTGGCGGCGGCTAAAATCAGCGCCGCCCGCAACGCCTGCACGTTGGCCTGGCGCACGGGGGTCTGCACCACCCGGCCAATCTGCTCTAGCAGCAGCACCCCCTGCTCGGTGTAGAGAAACTGGGCCACCGCCACTGGACTGATGGTGGCCGGGGTGCTGAGCACCTCTTGAATTTGCTCTAGCTGGCTGTCGGAGACCTGAAGCTGCCGGCTGTAGATCCGGAGCTGGGTGGTCAGTTCGCCGGTGGTGGCAAACCGCTCCAGATCGGCAATGGGGATAGACCGCTGCAAAATACCAAAGGAGACAATCAGCTCTTCGGCGGCGTGGCCCGGAGCCGCTGTGACCACAGCCCCTACGAGCCCTAGGGTAAAGACAGAGGCTCGCCGCAGCCATAGCCGGGGGTTCTGCATTAGAGAGAACATGGGTGGAGCCAGGTCGTTAGGGGTTTCAGGTGCTGGGCTTCAGGAACAGTTAGCCGACTTATGCCGCAGAGTTGCCGCAGAGTACTAGGTGACGACAGGTTGATTTAAAAGGTGGTCGAGTAACCCTTCGCAGGCATCGTGCAGCAGGCTGATCACGTAGCTAAACCCCTCTGGGCCACCGTAGTAGGGGTCGGGCACTTCTTGATCGGGGTGGCTGCGACAAAAGTCGCACATGAGGCGCACCCTCTGGCGCAGTTGATCGCCTTGCTGACCGGTGGGGGCGAGGGCCACAATGTCGCGGTAGTTCTCGCGATCCATGGCCAGAATGTAGTCGAAGCGGTCAAAGTCAGCGGCGACAAACTGGCGCGCTCGCCCCACCAGCTCAATGCCCTGGGCCTTGGCGGCCTGGGCCATGCGGCGATCGGGGGGGCTGCCCACGTGGTAGCTGGCGGTGCCCGCCGAATCACACACCACCCGATTGCCCAGCTGTCGCTGCTGAATCAGGTGGTTCATGATGTTTTCGGCCGAGGGCGAGCGACAGATGTTGCCCAGGCACACAAACAAAAGCCGGGTGGTCATGGCACAGGGGGCCTACATGCCGGGCAGGTTGAGGCCGCCGGTGAGCACTTCCATGCGATCGCGCATGGTGGCCGTCGATTTTTCGTAGGCGTCTTTCATGGCGGCGGTGACTAGGTCGGAGAGCACCTCGGCCCCTTCGTTGATGGCGTCGGGGGAGATCACCACGTTCTTGGGTTCTTGGTTGCCGCTCATGGTGACTTTCACCAGGCCGCCGCCCGATTCTCCCTCAATCTCCATTTCCTCCAGCTCTTCCTGCAGCTGTTTGGCCCCCTCTTGAATCTGCTGGGCTTTCTTGAAGGCCTCGGTCAGCTCCTTCATCTTGCCTAACCCAAACCCAAATCCTTGACCTTGTGACATGGAGTATCTCTCGAACGTACAGCGCGCTGGCGGCGTCTATCGGTCAGTGCCAATCAGCTATATGATTCTAGCGCCCAAGCGCTAAACCCAAGCGCTAAATCTTGAGCTTGGGTGTGACGACCCCAGTAGGCGGGCCTGGGTCGCGGTGAAATTCTTTTCTACGGCTACTGTGGCCCCTGGTCAAGAGGTAGCTAAGCTACCGGGCGGCGGCTGGTTTGATGACCTCGATTAATAAGTAGGGTTATCTACCCTTGGCCAGGAGCTAACCGAAACCTTACGCTTTTTAATATCGATAACTTCACAATGTCCATTGGGTGCCCAACGGGTGTGCGAGGTTGTTCACGGAGGTTGAGGCGTAAAACCATGGGATTTTTTGATTCAGAACTCGTTCAGCAAGAGGCTCAGCAACTGTTTCAGGATTACCAATCGCTGACGCAGCTGGGGGGCAGCTACGGCAAGTTCGACCGTGAAGGCAAAAAGATGTACATCGCCCAGATGGAAGCCATGATGGAGCGCTACCACATTTTTATGAAGCGCTTTGAGCTGTCTGAAGACTTTATGGCCAAGATGACCGTCGAGCAGCTCAAAACCCAGCTGGGCCAGTTTGGTATGACCCCCGACATGATGTTTCAGCAGATGCAGCAGACCCTAGAGCGCATGAAGGCTGAGATTGAGCCTGGCGGTGGTTGAGCTAGGGGATGGCGCTGAAATCATGTACCAAGCGTGTTGATGATCGTTGGTACATCTGCTGAGCTATTAAACGATGAAAAAGGCGGAGCCAAAACTAGCCCAGGCACTGCCAAATTTTGACGAAATACCCTTAAAAAAATAGAAAAGCGCGATCGCATGTCAGATTTAGCCGCCGTTCAGGCCGAGGTGCAGGGCTATCGTCAGCGCCTAGACAGTTTGCTGCTCTACGGTGATGTGCTGCAAACGCCCCCCGGCCAGGCGTTTTTGGCCCTGCTAGACGCCCTAAACTCTACCGAAAGCTCCTTAATTCTCAAGAGCTATGGCATCTGGTTTAGGGCGCTGGCCGCTGAGGATATGGGCTGGGGTCAATACCTGCTGCAACAGATCGCCTACGCCGAAAACCCATTTACCACCGCTGCCCAGCGCTTAGATTATGCAAGCCTGCCGTCGGCTCTAGTGCAGGCGGCTGGCCACGACCTCGATCAGCTCCAGCGGGTCTATCGGCTCAGCGGCGACCAGATTGCTGGGTGGGTGCAGGCGATCGCCCACCTGCTTGAGTCACCCCTGGCCTGGGCCACCGAGCAATCCTTCGCCCCGACCCTGCCACTGCCGATGGCTGCCCCCTGGGCCAGTGCCGTCGCCGATCTAGCCCAGCACTACCGCCAGCACGGGGCCGGGCTATTTGCCCAGTATCGCGCCTTCACCTGGCACGGTGGAGCAATGCAGGGCATTGCCGAACCCGACCCGATTCGCCTCGACCAGCTCACCGCCTACGACCACCCCCGCCAGCAGCTGCTGCAAAATACCCTGGCCCTGCTGAAGGGCTACCCGGCGCTCAATGTGCTGCTCTACGGCAGTCGCGGGTCGGGCAAGTCATCGCTAGTCAAGGGCCTGGTGAATGAGTATGCCCCCCAGGGGCTGCGGCTGGTAGAGGTGTCTAAGGCCGACCTGCAAGCCCTGCCGCAGATCGTCGGCGACCTAAAATCGCGCCCGCAGAAATTTATTATTTTTGTCGACGACCTCTCCTTTGAAGAGGACGACGACACCTTTAAGGCGCTCAAAGTCGTGCTCGAAGGCAGCACCACCGCCCGCCCCGCCAACGTGGTAGTCTACGCCACCAGCAACCGCCGCCACCTGGTGCGCGAATACTTCAGCGATCGCCCCCGACCCAGCGACCAAGACGAAGTGCAGTCGTGGGACACCCTGCAAGAAAAGCTGTCCTTTAGCGATCGCTTTGGCCTCACCCTCACCTTTGAGGCCGCCGACCAGCCCACCTATCTGGCGATCGTCCACCACCTGGCCCACCAGGCCAACATTCCCCTGGCCGAAGCCGACCTCACCGCCCGCGCTTTGCAGTGGGCCACCCGCCACAACGGGCGATCGGGCCGCTCAGCCCGGCAGTTTATCGACTGGCTCACCGCCGAGAGCGACCTGTCCCCAAAGGAACGTTAGGAACCTCGGGATTTTCCCGAAACCCGACACCCAAAACCCGATACCCTTTCCCCTCCCTACATCCGATAGAGGTCGATCAGCATGGCGTCGCTGACCTGATCGGCGGGAACGTCGAACTGAATTTCCCCCTGGCGCAGGCCGATGATGCGATCGCAGTACTTTACCGCAAACTCCACCTCGTGCAGGCTGATCACCAGGGTTTTGCCGGTGGTTTGGTTGAGCTGGCGCAGCAGGGTCATCAGGGCGCGCGATCGCTCCGGGTCGACGCTCGAGATCGGCTCGTCGGCGAGAATGGCCGCCGGGTCTTGCACCAGCACCCGCGCCAGGGCCACCCGCTGCTGCTGCCCCCCCGACAGCCGCTCGGTGCGGGCGTAGAGCTTGTCGGCAATGCCCACCTGGGTCAGGGCGGCGGCGGCGGCTTCTACCTGTTGGGGCCACACCAGCGACCACAGCGCCAGGGGCAGCGGCCAGCGGCCCAGGTTCCCGGCGTTGACGTTGTGCACCACTGCCAGATTTCCTACCAGGTGGTGCTGCTGGTAGACCGTGCCCACCAGCCGCTGAATACGTCGTCGCTTGCGGGGGCTCAGGCGATCCACAGCCTGCCCCATGATCACCACTCGCCCGGTGGTGGGTACCTGGCTACCGTTGAGCAGGCTCAGCAGCGTACTTTTGCCCGCCCCGCTGGGGCCGATCAGCGCCACCCGCTCGCCGGGCAAAATGCTCAGGCTGCAATCGGTCAGGGCCGCCACCGCCCCAAACCGACAGCTCACCTGCTCTAGCTGAAACACTGGCGACGTGCTCACTGGATCTTGCCAATGCTGCGGCCCACCGCCTCAATGTCGGCGTAGTTTTCATTGGTGGTGACGATAAACCGCTCGGCCCCAAACAGGTCGAGAATTTCTTTGTGCTCGGGCACCGTCGGGTCGAGGGCCAGCAGCGCCGCCTGCACCCGCTCAGAAAACCCTTCGCCGTAGCGCTCATCCACCTCGGGGCTGATCACCCAGTGGTAGTTGTAGTAGGGCGGCGTGCGCCAGATCTGCACCACCTTGTCGGTGTCGACGGCACCAGCGGCCAGCCGGTCGATCCACACCTGCTCGTTGAGCACGCCCACCTCGTAGGTGCCCGCCTCCACCAGCTTGAGAATGGCGTCGTGGTTGCCCGAAAAGCCCACCTCGCCACGAAAGTCGGTCTCGATATCGACCCCGGCCTGCTCCAGATAGGCCTGGGGCATCAGCCGCCCCGAGGTCGACGACTCGCTGCCAAAGGTAAAGGTGCGGCCCTTGAGCTGGGCCAGGTCGCTGATGTCTTGAATTTCTGCAATGCCGCTGTCGGCGTTGGCGATAAAAATACTGTGGAACTGCTCGTCAATGTCGCGCTGGGCGATCGCCTCAGACCCCGGCAGCTGGAGCCGCGCCTGCACGCCGGTCAGTGCGCCAAACCACACCAGGTCGAGATCGCCCACCCGAAAGGCGGTGACGGCGGCGGCGTAGTCGGTCACGGGTCTATATTCCACCGGTACGCCCAGCTCGGCCTCTAGGTAGTCGGCCAGCTTGCTGTAGAGGCGCTGCAACAGCTCGGGGTCTTGGTCGGGAATCGCCCCGGCGGTGAGGGGAATAGTGCTGGAGTCTACCTCGCCACCGCTGCCTGTCTCTGGGGCAGAGGTGCCGCAGGCCCCCAGGGGCAGCAGCAGCAAGAGGCTCGACACCCCGACAATCCACGAACGGCGAATACTCACCATAGTTAACTAGCGTTTGAAACAGCAGCTCTAAATCATAGAGGGCGGATCCTACGCAAAGCAATGCCCTCCCCCCGGAATTCTTTCAAGGGTGGAATCAGCTCAGCCACAGCAGACCGCCCAGCACCAGGGCCACGCCCACCAGCGCCACCCACAGAAACCCATTGTCTTGGGTGTTGATCAGGCTGGGGTCGATGGGCGGCTCTTCGGGTTTGGGGCGCGATCGCGGCTTGTAGGTCGTCGTCGCTCCATAGACCGACGACCCCAGATTTTTGCCGCCGCCCTCAGAGATGGCGTCCAGGTCGGGGATCTCAGTCATCCAGTTGGTGGGGCGCTGGAGCTGGGGCGCTTGCAAAATATAGAGCAGGTTTTTGCCCTGCTTGCGGGTGTCGAGGTCGGGGTGCCGGGCCAGGGCCTGGCAGAGGGCAACGGCCTCCTGCTGCTTGCCCACGGCGCTGTAGGCATTCACCAGCCAGGTTTGAATCTCGCCCCCTAGGGGGGTGGCAGCCTTGGCCAGCTGCACCGCCGCCTCAAAGCACTCCACCGCCTCGCGGTAGCTGCCCCGCTCAAAGGCGGCTTGGCCCTGGGCAAAGTAGGTCTTGGCGCGATCGCGGGTGTCGTCGGTCATGGATAAAATGTTAAGTCTTCCCAGGCGTCCTCAGCCCATCTACCAATGTAGACTGACTTCCATGGGGTTGAGCAACCCAAAAGGGCCATAGGTTTATGCCAGCCAGAGATCTTTACCACGATGCCGTGCGTACAGCATTGGAGAAAGATGGGTGGATGATTACAGACGATCCGCTCATCTTAACGATTGGATTGCGCTCTGTCTTTGTGGATTTGGGAGCTGAAAAACTAATCGCGGCTGAGCGTGGTACCGACAAAATTGCGGTAGAGGTTAAAAGCTCCCTTAGCCCTTCTCCCATTAGCGATCTCGAAATTGCCTGGGGTCAATATTTTCTTTACGCTAGAACTTTGCAAAAGCAAGAGCCCGAGCGGATTCTCTATCTAGCTGTGAACCAAACGGTATTTCAAACGTTGTTTGCCGAGGAAGCTGGGCAACTTCTGATGGCAGAACCAGGCTTTCGCTTGATCGTGTTCAATTCAGCAACTGAGGAAATCATCCAATGGAAACCCTAGAGCAGTGGCGCATAATTTTAGAAAAAACGCTCCAATACTATGCTGACTTGCCCTATCGCTATGGCGATGTCAGAACTAATGTTGTGGTCAGCCGTGACCAGAACCAGTTTTTTTTAATCCACGAGGGCTGGGATGGCAGCAAGCGCATCCACGGCATGGTTGTCCATACAGAAATCCGAGACGGCAAGATCTGGGTTCACTACGACGGCATCGAAGGCAGCATCACCGCAGACCTAGTCGCGGCAGGGATACCTAAAGACCACATTGTGCTGGCCTTTCATGCTCCCGAAGTGCGAGAACATACGGGCTATGCCGTGGCCTAGCCCAGCGATTTACCAGACCAAATCCATATTCAGCATAAAGCCAGGCAGAACGGGGTCTCCAGAGAGACGAGCGGGGTGGTTCAAAACCTCGGTTGCCTGCTCTGGGCGATAGACCTCGACCTGGTGACGGCTGGGGTCAATCAGCCAGCCCAGTCGCACGCCGCTGGCCATGTATTCTTGCATTTTGGCCTGCACGACCGAGAGCCTGTCGGTAGGCGACAGCAGTTCTAGTACAAAGTCGGGGGCGAGGGGCGGAAATTTCTGCCGCTGCTCGGGAGTGAGGGCATCCCAGCGAGACTGCTCGACCCAGGCGACATCGGGCGAGCGATCGCCACCCTGAGGTAGCTTAAACCCTGTAGAAGAGTCGAACACCACTCCGAGCTGGTGGCGACGATTCCACAGCACAAACTCTGTGGCCAGCTCGACATTGCGGTTGCCGGTTTCTCCCCCTGTAGGCGACATAATCAACAGATCTCCCTGGGCGTTGCGCTCAAACTTAAGGTCGGGGTTGGTGGCACACAGCTGATAAAACTGCCCATCGCTTAAGGACAGGGCGGGTTGGAGCTTAATGGTGTAAGCCGTCATTGGAGAACCCAGCGGAGAAGTAGCTACTTTCATCATAGAAGCAAGCCCAGCCAATGCTGATGTCCGGCCGTGAACCCCTTTCCCCATCTCCCATAGAATCTTGACACAGCGTCTTAACCCGGCTTTTTTCGCTCAAGATAGAGCTAAGGGAATAAGGAGACATATACCGTGGTAGCCCCAGCAATCAAGCCCCAGACCGACCCGCTACAGTACGAAGCCAAGACCCTGGCGATCGCCACCGCCCTGCTCGGTGCCACCCGCGAGAAGAAAAACCTCTTCGCCCAGATGCGCGACCAGATGCGCTGGGACGACAAAATCATGGACTTCGCCATGGGCAACCCAGGGCTGAAGGTGCAGCTGTTTCGCTTCATCGACGCCCTACCTGCCCTGCGCAGCAAGCCCGAGATCGCCCGCCACCTGCAAGAGTATCTGTCTGCAGAAGAAGTTGAATTGCCCAACGCTCTGAAGGGACTGCTGAATTTCACCAACCCCGACTCGGTGCCCGGTCAGCTCGCCGCCACCACCGTGGCCCCGGCGGTAGAAACCCTGGCCTACCGCTACATCTCGGGCGAAACCATCGAGAAGGCGATCAAGGTGATCGATCGCATGCGCAAGGACAAGCTCACCTTCACCATGGACTTGCTGGGCGAGGCGGTGATCACCGAGGAAGAAGCCCAGGCCTACCTTCAGCGGTATTTGGATTTAATGGAGCAGCTGTCGGCGGCGGCGAAGAACTGGAAGACCGTAGACGCCATTGATGTAGCTGACGGCAAAGAGCTAGCCAAGGTGCAGGTCTCGGTCAAGCTCACCGCCTTTTACTCGCAGTTTGACCCGCTCGATGCCGAGGGCAGCCGGGCCAAAGTCAGTGAGCACATTCGCACCCTGCTGCGCCGCGCCAGCGAACTCGGCGTCGCCGTCCACTTCGATATGGAGCAGTACCGCTACAAGGCGCTGACCCTGGCGATTCTCAAAGACATTTTGATGGAGGCCGAGTTTCGTCAGCGCGACGACCTAGGCGTTACCCTGCAAGCCTACCTGCGCGACAGCTACAACGACCTCAAGGACTTAGTGCTGTGGGCCAAAAACCGGGGCACCCCCGTCACCGTGCGCCTGGTCAAAGGCGCCTACTGGGACCAAGAGACCATTACCGCCCAGCAAAACGGCTGGCCCACCCCGGTCTACAGCCAAAAGGTCTCCACCGACGCCAACTTTGAGCGCATGACCCGGCTGCTGCTGGAGAATCATCAGTACCTCTATGCTGCGATTGGTAGTCATAACGTCAGGTCGCAGGCCTACGCCATGGCGATCGCCGAAGAGCTGGCCATTCCCCGCCGCAATATCGAGCTACAGGTGCTCTACGGCATGGCCGACAAGCTGGCCAAAACCCTGGCCGACAAGGGCTACCGGGTGCGGGTCTACTCCCCCTTTGGCGAACTCATCCCCGGCATGTCGTACCTGATCCGCCGTTTGCTAGAGAACACCGCCAACAGCTCCTTCCTACGCCAAAACCAGGAGGATATGGCCGTGGAAGATTTGCTGGCCGCGCCGGAGTTTGCCCCCGAAGACCTGGCCGGTGACACTATTGCCTACGGGGCCGTGCCCTTTCCCAACTCGCCAGACCTCGACTTTGCCCTGGTCACCAAACGCGCCCAGGCCACCGAGGCGCTCAAGAGCGTCCACGCCCAGCTGGGCCAGCGCTATAACCCGATCATCAATGGCGAGTCGGTGGATACGGAGGCGACCGCCGACTCGGTGAACCCCTCGAAGCCAGGGGAGCTGGTGGGGAAATTGGGTCTGGCCAGTCAGGAGCAGGCAGACGGGGCGATCGCCGCCGCCAAAGCCGCCTTCCCCGCCTGGGCCGCCACCCCGGCTAAGGAGCGGGGTGATATTCTCCGCCGCGCCGCCGACCTGATGGAGGAGCGCCGCCACGAACTCAACGCCTGGATGGTCTACGAAGTGGGCAAGCCCCTGGGCCAGGCCGACCCCGAAGTCTCGGAAGCAATTGATTTCTGTCGCTACTACGCCGATGAGATGGAGCGGCTCGACGGCGGCTACGCCTACGACTACCCCGGCGAAACCAACCGCTACCGCTACTTCCCCATGGGCATTGCGGTGGTGATCTCGCCCTGGAACTTCCCGCTAGCGATCGCCACCGGCATGACCGTCGCCGCCCTGGCCACGGGCAACTGCACCATTCTCAAACCCGCCGAAAACTCGGCGGTAATCGCCGCCAAGATCGCCGAAATCTTGATCGAAGCGGGCCTGCCCCCCGGTGTGTTTCAGTACCTGCCTGCCCGAGGCTCCACCGTGGGGGCGCACCTGGTCAACCACCCCGACGTGCACCTGATCGCCTTCACCGGCTCCCGCGAGGTGGGCTGCCGCATCTACGCCGAGGCGGCCCAATGGCGACCGGGCCAGCGCCACCTGAAGCGGGTGATCGCTGAGATGGGCGGCAAAAACGGCATCATCATCGACGAGAGCGCCGATTTAGATCAGGCCGTGCAGGGGGTGGTCTACTCCGCCTTTGGCTACAGCGGCCAGAAGTGCTCCGCCTGCTCCCGCGCCATCGTCGTCGTCTCGGTGTACGACACCTTTGTGCACCGGCTGATCGAGGCCACCCGCTCCCTCAACGTGGGCGAGGCGGTCAAGGCCAGCACCAAAGTCGGCCCCGTGATCGACGCCAACGCCCAGGCCAAAATTAAGGAGTACATCGAAAAAGGCAAAGCCGAAGCCACCTTGGCCCTAGCAATGCCCACCCCCGCCGACGGCTACTTTGTGGGGCCGACGGTGTTTACCGACGTGCCGCCCGACGCCGTCATTGCCCAGGAAGAAATCTTCGGCCCCGTGCTGGCGGTGATCAAAGCCCAGGACTTTGACGATGCCCTGCGGATCGCCAACGACACCGACTACGGGCTAACTGGCGGCCTCTACTCGCGCACGCCGTCGCACATCGAGCGGGTGCAGAACGAGCTGGCGGTGGGCAATATCTACATCAACCGGGGCATCACGGGGGCGATCGTCTCCCGCCAGCCCTTCGGCGGCTTCAAGATGTCGGGGGTCGGCTCTAAGGCGGGTGGCCCCGACTACCTGCTGCAATTTCTAGAGCCCCGCCACGTCAGCGAAAACGTCCAGCGCCAGGGCTTTGCCCCAATTGAGGGGGTGGATTAGTCTGAGAGCAGAAACCCGGTTTCTCAAAGAAACCGGGTTTCTTTGAGTCTTGGCAGGGTGCATTCGCGGCTTAACGGCTCCAGATTCTAACCACCCAACCTGTGTCTTACAGATTTAGGCTGGGTCGATGGGACGATCGCCAACAACCTACGACTGGGCTATCACGTGGCGCTGGGTCAGCTTGTCGAGTTGCTTCACCAGCAGACTGAGGAAGAGGCCCACATCGGTGACCACCCCGGTCGACTCTAGCGAACCGCGATCGGCCAGCTTAGTCACCACTGCGGGGTTGATATCCACGCACACCATCTTCACGCCCGAGGGGGTCATGTTGCCCACGCCGATCGCATGGAGCATGGTCGACAACATCAGAATCAGGTCGCAGCCCTCGATCAGGCGGGCGTAGTCGGCCTGGGCAGCGAGCAGATCCATCTTGGTATCGGGCAGGGGGCCATCGTCACGAATGGAGCCAGCCAGGGAGAAGGGCACGTCGTGCTTGACGCACTCATAGAGCACGCCACGGGTGAGCACCCCCTGCTCCACGGCGTTGGCGATGCTGCCGCAGCGGCGAATGCTGTTGATCGCCCGCAGGTGGTGGCGGTGGCCGCCGCGCACCGAGGTGCCCTGCTTCATATCGACGCCGAGGGAGGTGCCCAGCATGGCCTGCTCAATGTCATGGACTGCGATCGCATTGCCCCCCAGCAGCGCCTGCACATAGCCCTCGCGAATCAGCCGCCCCAGGTGGTCGCCGCCGCCAGTGTGAATCACCACCGGGCCAGCCACCACGGCCACCCGACCCCCCTGGTCGCGTAGGCGACGCAGCTCCCAGGCCACCTGCTCAACGATGAGCTCGACCCGGCGCTCGCTAGAGACCCCAGAGCCCATAAAGCTAAACTCTTCGGTGGTGGCCGCAGCGCGGCTGCGGTCTTTGGGGCTGCGCACACTGCGAATGCCGTCGTAGCCGACAATCACCTGGTCGCCCACCGCCAGGTCGCGCAGCAGCTTGCAGGTGGCCACCGGCTCAGACTCTGACACTATCTCTGGCACCACAATCACGCCGTCCATGCGCTGGCCCTGCACCCGCACCCACTGGCCCCGCACCCGTACCTCGGTGGGGTAAATGGTCGAGCTATAGAAATCGTCGGGGGCCACCCCATCCTGGGTAATGGTGACCAGGTGGGCATCCTGCTGTTCGGCGGGCAGGGCCACTGCCCCCAGGTCAATCAGCTGGGCCATGATCTCATCCATCACCTCGCGGTCGGGGGCCGAGACGCGAATCTCCGCCGACGAAGTGCTCTGGCGCTGCTCGCCCAGGTCAAAGTTCATCACCTGGAAACTGCCGCCCCCTTCCATAATCAGGTCGAGCGCCCGGCTGACCAGGCCCGAGTCGAGCAGATGGCCGGTCATGGTCACGGTGCGGGAGATCAGGCCGCGATCGCCCGCCGGTTCGGGGTGCAGCGGCTCAGTCACCCGCAGGGTGAGGCACTTGGCCGCGCCCCCGGCCTTGAGAAACTCGGTCAGGGGCGTTTCTACCACCTCAAAGCCGATCTCGCCCAGCCGCGCCTTCAGATCGTCGCTGGCCTTGTTCATGATCACGGTTTGCCCGATATTCACCGAGTTGCAGGCAAAGTTGACGGCGTCGGGTTCATCGATGGCGATGCGCTTTTCGGGGGGTACCCGCATCTCGATCAGGCGGTTTGAGTAGGCATCAAAGGCAGGGGGGTAGTAGAGCAGGTAGCCCCCGCTCAGGGGGCAAAAGCAGGTGTCGAGGTGGTAAAAGCGCTCGTCCATTAGATGCAGTGACAGCACTTCGATGTTGAGCCACTGGGCCACCAGCCCGTGGGAGTCTAGCTCAGTGCGAAAGCCGTAGCCCGCCCACAGCCAGCGCCCCTCGCGGTCGAGTAGGGCATCGCCCGCCCCCTCAAAGGGCAGATCCGAGGGCAGGGTAAACACTTCGTGGCCCTGGGCTTCAAACCATTCTTTGAAAAACGGCTCTTCGCCCTGGCGCTCGGGGTGCAAAAAGCGGCTCAACACCACCTGGTTGCCCAAAATCAGCCCCGCATTGGCGGCAAATACCATGTCGGGCCAGCCCTTCTGGGGTTTGACCAAATCGACATTGGCGCGATCGGCAATAATTTGGTAAAGGCCCTGCCACTGCTCTTGGGCCGTCTCCAGTGACGAGCGATGAATGTTGCCCTCCATCCAGGGGTTGATCACATAGTCCACCTCGTAGTGGTGGGGGGCGCACATGAGAAAGCGAATGGAGGAGGTCATAGGAAAGGTCGGAATTAAGGGAAGTAAACGCAGACAGACGGGGCAAATGATGGCGGCTACGGCCACCGCTCCAGAAACTTTGGCCTGTCATAACCATATTGACGGTGGCCATAGGCCAAGTCCAAGCCCCCAAGGGGAGTTTTCCCGCAGGCAAAACCCCAGATCTTGAGCGGGACTTAGCGCCAAACAAATAGCGCTGGGGCCAACATCGTATTCTAAGCCCTCAGCGTCGCCAAGTTATTCAGTTGTCATGAGTCCTACAAATTGTGCCAGTCGCAGGGCAGCGGTACTACTGGTCAGCGGGCAAGTCGGTGAAAAAGTGAGCCTCAGTCAGGCGGTTGCTAGTCATAATCGCGCTGGTCAGAGTACCGTGGCGCAGACGACGAGCGGTGGCAAACTGGGTCTCATCCCTGGCAGCGGTGAGGCCAAAGCCATTCTCAAAGTCGTCGGGTGATGTGGCTGGGGCCAAAACCTGCACCGGCACCAGGGATGCTGGCGTTACCAAATCGGCGGCTTCGGCCCTGTTGCCCGAGGAGTCGAAGCCGACCGCTAGCATGAACGCCGCTAGGCCAATCAGCAGGGCCAGACGAATATCGATAATTTGAAGTATCTGGAGGGCAACATCTTGAACCGATGCCCAAAAGTTAGCAGATGACTCAGTATCGTTCAGCAATGTAAGGCTCCGGTAACAATCGCGTCCTGATGTAGAGTTCTACCGCAGCCAGTCAACTACCCGACTTACTGATAATCTTTAGGACTTTATGCCTACTACGCCTGAAAAGACCTAGGCGTTAGTCATATAGGTTTACTTGATTAATGTTATACACATAACATTACAAAGTCACAAGTTGTTAAGCCCTTTCGGGCCTGCCGCAAGACCAAAGAAATTCCCCAAACCTAATATAGGCAAGGGTTTCAGGGGATTAACATTCCTCCCCTTGAAATTTTCGTAACTCATAGATTTTTGTCTATGATTGGCGCTTTCCAGTCATCTCTGAGTTTGCTAAAAGTAGAGGCTGTGGCCTCTGAGCATCGAGGCTACAGCTCGTCTAGCCAGAGGGAAAAAATCCAGCCGCCTTCGATTAGCTCTGACCAGTTGCCAGATTCGCGCCCGGTGACGGTGACAATGGAGCCGTTGGGCACATCGCGCAAGAAGCCAAACTCGGTGCCAGGCCCGTCAAATACAGAGGTAGAATCGCCGTCGGTTACCACGCGCATCTGGCGACTGCCGGCGGGGGGCGAGTCGGGGGTTGGGTCGGGGTCGGGGGTTGGGCGCTGCTGCTCGGCGGCTCGGTATAAAGCCTGCCAAGTAGCGGCGTTGACGTTGCCGGTCACCGGCAGCCCACTATCTCGCTGGAACTCGCGCACAGCGGCCTGGGTAGCTTCGTTATAGAGGCCGGAAATAACAAAGAAAGGTGGCAAATAGCCAATTTCGATCAGCAGCCGCTGCAACTCTCTAACATCGTCGCTGGGGATGGGGTCGGGGGTGGGGGTAGGGCGGTTGTCGTTCTGCACAGGGCCGCTGTACTGAATGCGGGAGCCATCCACCCAGTTGCCGTTGATAAGCTGCGCCCAGCCGTGCCTAAACCGCCCCGTTACCGCGATGCGGCTGCCATTGACAAACTGCCCTACTACCGGAAAGTCGCGACCGGGGCCAGAGCGAATGTTGAGGGCAAAATTTTGCGGGGTGATCACCGTGGCCAGGTTGCGGTTGTCCACTGGCGGATCGATGGATGTTCCGCCTACGGGAAAAGTGCTGACCAGGTTGCCTGCTACCCAGGTGGCATCAACCAGCTGCACCCAGCCGTTGCGCCTGACCCCAGAGACTTGCAGGGCGCTGCCCCGACGCACCCGACGATAGACACCGTTGCTGGTGCTTGGCCCCCAGCGCACGTTGAGGGCGTAGCCCTCGGGAGTGTTGACGTAGATGGTGTTGCCAAAGCGATTGCTGGCTAGGACAGGGGTGCTCAGGCTGCTGCCTAAAACAATTGCCCCGGCGGCGATCGCCACTGTGGAAGCAAGCCAAGCGCTCCTGGCTTTGACCGCCGTCGGCATCGCTAGAGAAGAAACAGCATCTGGGCTAGTTTCCCAGGTCAGCCATAGATGGCATTGGGCCAGGCTATCCATAGGTCAACGGGGTTCAGGTGAAGACATGGGCTGAACCAATCTAATCATAGAGGTTTTTGCTAGATCCTTAGGGATTTTTACAGAAAATGGGGGTTGCCGAGGCCTTTATCGAAGAAAAAGCCCCGGCGGCAGGTTTTGCTTGGATCAGGTGCAGACGGCCACCACGGGGGCAACCAGTAACGTCAGCCCTCGGCGACCTACCACCGTAACCCAGCTGGAGACGGCGAGGGCGTAGTTGGCATCGGTGGTCGCTTCGTAGACCTGAGCGGGCCAGTAGGTGCCCTCAAAAAAGACCCTGCCTTTAACTTGTGCGGTAATGGGGCACTCCACCCGGCCAGCTTTGGGGGTGTCAAAGAGTTCCAGCGTGTGGGTCAGATTCATCGCTATCCTCCCAGTGATTTCTCGGTTTTACTTATTGCTTAGTGCCGTTTGAGCTGTGAATGTGACATCCCATAAATGTGACATTTCAAAATGGGACGGCCCAAACTGTGTAGCGGTGCTCCGACCAAAAGGTTGGTCTACTGGCGCTCCCCTGCCTCATGACGTTTTGAACCAGAGGGGCTCTAAACCAGTAATGAAGGACGATAGAGGGCGCAGCGGTGGCTTAGCGTCAGCCCTATGACAGATATTGAAGCGTTAGCCGCAAGCCCCCGCTAGAGCTTTTAGCCGCTACCCTCAGGGCCGTTGCCGCAGGAGAAGGCAATCTCGAAATAATTATGGTATAAACAACTAAAATCCCTCTTATTCTCTAACCCGAGTCCTCTAAATTGATGCCCATCAGATGACCTACCCCGCCCTGCTGGCCATCGCCGAAGACTACGGGCTGCTGACAGATCTCTACCAGCTCACCATGGCCAGCTGCTACGTGGGCGAGGGCATGGCTGATCGCACCGCCAGCTTTGAGTTGTTTACCCGGCGGTTGCCCGCTAATTACGGCTATCTGGTCGCCATGGGGCTGGCCCAGGCCGTGGACTATTTGCGCAAGCTGCGCTTTTCTGAGCGCCACCTGGAGGCTTTGCAGGAGACGGGGCTGTTTGACCAGGCCCCGGACGGGTTTTGGCGGCGGCTAAAAGATGGCGCATTTACCGGCGATGTATGGGCGGTGCCGGAGGGCACGGCGGTGTTTGCCAACCAGCCGCTGCTGCGGGTCGAGGCCCCCCTGTGGCAGGCTCAGATCGCCGAGACCTACCTGCTCAACGCCCTCAACTACCAGACTCTGGTGGCCACCCGCGCGGCTCGCCTGCGGGATGTGGCGGGGCCAGCGGCAAAGCTTTTGGAGTTTGGCAGCCGCCGGGCCTTTAGCCCCCAGGGGGCGCTGTGGGCGGCGCGGTCGGCGCTGGCGGCAGGGCTGAATGACACCTCAAACGTGCTGGCGGCGGTGCAGCTGGGGCGCAAACCGGCGGGCACTATGGCCCACGCTCTGGTGATGGTGTTTGCCGCCCTGGAGGGCAGCGAAGATAGCGCTTTTGAAGCGTTTCACCGCTACTTTCCGGGGGCGGCGCTGCTGATTGACACCTACGACACGGTGGCGGCGGCGGAACGGCTGGCGGCTCGGGTGCAGCAGGGGCAAACCCCGGTGGCCAGCGTGCGACTCGACTCGGGGGATCTGGTGGAATTGTCGAAGGCGGTGCGATCGCGCCTGCCCGACACCAAAATCTTCGCCAGCGGCGACCTGGATGAGTATGAAATCGCTCGCTTGCAGGCCGCAGGGGCTAAAATCGACGGCTACGGCCTGGGCACCAAGCTGGTGACCGGCGACCCGGTCAACGGTGTGTATAAGCTAGTCGATATCGACGGCGTGGCGGTGATGAAAGAATCGAGTAGTAAAGCGACGCTGCCGGGGCGCAAGCAAATCTTTCGCCGCTTTGAGGGGGGGCGGGCGGTGGGCGATCGCCTGGGCCTGATGACCGATACTCCTGCCCCCGACGAGCAGCCCCTGCTAGAGCTGGTAATCAAGCAGGGGGAGGTGTTGCAGCAGGAGGAGGAGTTGGCTGCGATCGCAGCCCGCACCGCCGCCTCGGTGGCCAGCCTGCCCGATACCGTGCGTCAGATCGAACACCCAGCAGCCTACCCCGTCGATCTCTCCGACGCCCTAGTCGACCTGGCGGCCCGCACCCGCCGCTCCGTTCCGTCACCTCAGCTCTGAGCCTGGCCCCCATGACCGCAACAGCTCTCTCTACGGACTGCTCTACGGATCGCGCTATGGACTGCCCCACCCAGCTTCGCATCGCCCTGTTTGGCACCAGCGCCGACCCGCCCCACCAGGGCCACGGCGCGATTCTCGCCTGGCTGGCCACCCAGTTTGACTACGTGGCCGTGTGGACGGCGAACAATCCCTTCAAAGACCACCAGACTGATTTGGGCGATCGCCGCCGCATGCTAGAGCTGCTGATCGACGAGCTAGACGCCCCGGGCGGGCAGGTGCAGGTACACCCCGAGCTCAGCCACATGCGCACCGTCGTCACCCTGGAGCGGGCTAGGCAGATCTGGCCGGGAGCCGAGTTTTCGCTGGTGGTGGGAGCCGACCTGGTCGAGCAGCTGCCCACTTGGCAGCGGGCCGAAGAGATCTTTGCGGCGGTGAGCCTGCTGGTGATTCCGCGCCCCGGCTACGACCTCAGCGACGCCAGCCTCGCCCCCCTGCGCCAGCGCACGGCGGTCACCGTGGCCGAGATGCCTGCGATCGATGTCTCTTCCTCCCGCTACCGCCAGTGCGACAACCCGCAAAATCACCCCGACGCGCCGGGGCTGACCTCAGCGGTGCAGGCCTACATTACTCAACACCACCTCTACCCATGTCCACAGACCTCCACAGACCCGCTACCCACCCCCTAAGCCCGGTGCCCCTGGCCGACTTTAAGGTGGGGGTAGACAACGTGATTTTCTCGGTCGACACCCAGCAAAATCGGCTGCTGGTGCTGGTGGTGATGCGCCCCGACGACCCATTTGCGGGCCACTGGAGCCTGCCCGGCACCCTAGTACGCCAGGGCGAATCGCTGGAAGACGCCGCCTACCGCGTACTGGCCGAAAAAATTCGCGTCAACACCCTCTACCTAGAGCAGCTCTACACCTTTGGCGGCCCCGAGCGCGACCCCCGCGAGGCTCCCCAGGCCCCCCAGGCCCCCCAGACTTTTGACGTGCGCTACCTGTCGGTGAGCCACTTTGCCCTCGTGCGCTTCGAAGACGCCGAGCTAATTGCAGGTGGCAGCGGCACCGCCTGGTACCCCCTAGCCCAGGTGCCCCAGCTCGCCTTTGACCACAACGAAATTCTCACCTACGGCTACCGCCGCCTGCGCAACAAGCTCGAATACAGCCCGATCGCCTTTGACGTGCTGCCCGAGCTGTTTACCCTGGGCGACCTCTACCAGCTCTACGTCACAGTACTGGGGGAGGGCTTTTCCGACTATTCCAACTTTCGCGCCCGGCTGCTCAAGCTGGGCTTTTTGCAGGATACGGGCCAAAAAACCTCGCGCGGAGCCGGGCGACCCGCCAGCCTCTATCGGTTTGATGCGGCAGCCTTTGAACCCTGTAAAGATAAACCGATGGTGTTTATTTAGCTATAGTCGTGATTGCCGCCTTACGTAAGATAGTGTTATTTACCTGAGCAATGAAAAGCAGAGCCCCAAGAAATCGAACCCTTTGCCTAAGCGATTCTGAGCAGCAGACACTACTCAAAAAAACAATTCACTTGAATAAAAAAATCGGGTTAGAAGAGATGATCAACCGAACAATTTACCAAGATCTCTTCGATGCAATACCAAATCTTCCTGAGAATTTTGTGGATCTGATGATTGTCGATCCGCCATACAATCTTCAGAAAAATTTTAATGGAAAGCAATTCAATCAACTGAATGACGATGATTATGCCACTTGGGTTGATACTTGGATATCAGGACTCAAGAGTGTTCTCAAGCAGGATGCATCTTTATACTTCTGTGCTGATTGGGCTACATCAGTTTCTATGTACCCTGTCTTAAAGAAACACTTTAAAGTGAGGAATCGAATCACCTGGGAAAGAGAGAAGGGTCGCGGTGCCAAAACTAATTGGAAAAATTCTTGTGAAGACATTTGGTTTTGTACAGTTTCAGATGATTACTACTTTGATGTTGAAGCTGTCAAGTTGAAGCGACGAGTCATCGCTCCTTACAGAACTGAAGAGGGCAAGCCTAAAGACTGGGAAGACAAAGGCTCTGAGAAGTTTAGACTCACTCATCCTTCCAATATTTGGACAGATATAACAATTCCTTTCTGGTCTATGCCAGAGAACACAGATCATCCAACCCAGAAACCAGAAAAGTTGATTGCAAAACTCATTCTGGCAAGCTCTGAAAATGATGATGTAGTATTTGATCCATTTTTAGGTAGTGGAACAACCTCAGTGGTAGCAAAGAAACTGGGGAGAAAATTTTTAGGTATTGAGGCTCAGCCAGAATATTGCTGCTTGGCAGAAAAACGTTTGGAACTGGCCGACTTCAGTTCTGAAATCCAAGGCTATTCTGATGGGGTATTCTGGGAAAGAAATACTCTGCCGGAGCAACAAAATAAAAAGGGAATTCAACAATCCAAAATCTCAGATGAGATAAGAGCCTTTGACGAGCAGATGACACTACTTTGAAATCAAATTATGAATTCAACATTCTATTACGATGGCCATTATCTTAATGTGGCAAATCAGGTCAAGGATTACCTAAATAGTCAGTCTGACTTCCTTTCGGCGGAGACCGTTAGAAGTACTAGAACTGTAGGAGATGCCTTGGAAGGCATGGTTGCAAGCACTTTCAATGTCTTTCTGCAGGACTTCTGCAAGGAATATTCTAGCGAATTCGCAAGAAGAGCTATGGCGGATTTGGCTTTTATTGATTCAGAAGATTTTTATACTGTTGTTGACATCAAGACACATAGAGCAGATACAGAATTTAATATGCCTAATCTTACCTCTGTTGAAAGGCTATCTAGATTCTATGAAAGTGACAAGAATGTATTTTCCCTATTGATGATTAAATACCGAATTGAAAATCTTAAAATAATTGTCGCTGATGTTACGTTTGCCCCCATAGAATTTCTGGATTGGAGTTGCCTTACACTTGGCGCTCTCGGGTGGGGGCAGATTCAGATAAAGAATTCCAATAATATTACTATTAACCATGGTTATTCTCGCAAGGCATGGATGATTCATCTCTGTGACTTGCTTGTAGACATCTTTTACCCCAAAGAAATCTTAAAAATTGAAGAACGTGTAGTTCGATTTGAGGAAATTAGAAGGTTTTGGATTTCTAAACCTGATTAGTGTTTTAGAGATCTAGATCTCATGATCGAAACGCTTACAGAGATTGATTTTGTTCTCTCTTCCCAAGGCCTATGAAATTTGCGATCGCCCAGCTCAACCCCACCATTGGCGACCTGGCCCACAA
>DAIPYU010000053.1:23318-28830 GCA_036782635.1 Nodosilinea sp. CTOTU7353 | reverse complement strand
GAACTGGTTTACAAACGACTGCTACTGTACCTCATCCGAATGAGAACCGCTATAGGTTTCATTAATATTCTCAGTGGCGATCACTTCAACATCTGAAGTGATGCCCTATTTAACACAAAAATTGAGCATTTTCTGGGTTTCGGCAATGTCGCCAGAGACGGAGTGGAGCAGATGAGAGCCGTCGATGGTTGTCGAACCCAGCCAGCGCAGATTTCTGGGCTACGATAGTACTACTTCCTACGCGGATTCGGAGGCTATGGATATGAATTCAGTATCCCACCAGCAACCAGACATCATTCGCACAGAGCGAGGGCTAACAATTTCTGGCACACGCATCACTCTCTACGACGTGATGGACTATGTAACGGCCCAGTATCCCCCGAAGTTCATCCGCTCCTTGTTTGACCTAACAGAGGAACAGATTAACGCTGCTTTGTCTTACATTGAAGCCAATCGTTCTGAAGTCGAAGCAGAATATCAGCTGGTTCTAAAGCAATCTGAGGAAAACCGGCAGTACTGGGAGGAACGTAATCGCGAGCATTTTGCTCGTATTGCAGCAATGCCACCCCAACCCGGTCGAGAGGCTCTCTGGGCGAAGCTGCAGGAGCAGAAAGCTAGGCATGAGCTAGAGGCGTGAATTTCTTAATTGACCATAACTTGGGGGGGCATGCAGAGATTTTATTGGGTAATATTGCGAGTCAAGGTTGGTTAGAGCTACTGCCAATCGGTGCTTAGTATAGTGCACGCTCTTGAAGAAACCACAAATGTGTCGGTAAGCAGTGCAGCACAACAACTCGCTGGATCGGAAGGCCGAAAGACCTGGGTGTTGAGGCAAAGGTTATCTATCTCCGCTCAGTTCAACTGTTCGGCATCACATCATTGGATTTAGAGGTCAGAAATGAATGCGATGGATCGATTCACTGGCGGTTGCCTGTGCGGCAACGTCCGCATGGTGGCCACGGGACGCCCATACCGGGTCGGCCTTTGTCACTGTCTCGACTGCCGCAAGCATCATGGAGCCCTTTTTTACGCTTCGGCGGTGTTCCCTCAGAATGCGGTAACGATCAGTGGCGAAACCCGCGACTACAACGGGCGGTTTTTCTGCCCCCGCTGCGGCTCGTCCGTTTTCGCCCGCACCGCAGACGAAATTGAAGTGAACCTAGGCTCCCTAGATGCCCCTGACCAACTGATGCCAACGTACGAAAGCTGGATTATCCGTCGCGAATCTTGGCTGCCGCCGTTTCCGCTCACGAGACGATACGACTGCGATCGCACCGCTACAGGCCGCCTTGAGGAGTAGGTCGCACGACAAGGCTGACCCTTAGAAACCATGCTTCCCAGCCTCGATCAAACCTGAAATTGATTGAAGCTGTAAACCGATCAAAGCACATAATCTATAGGTCTAGAATCATTAGTATTGCTTATTCTAGCCTTCGATAGATGGCCAGAGAGCCAGGCAAAATGGGCATAAAACATAGAGATAATAGGTTTTCGCAGGTGGCTCTGTGATATTTTTGACCTCATTATGCCTAGAGTTACTGATGTAATGATGCCCTGTCAAGACTACGCAAGCGCTCGACATCGTAATATCAAATGGCGAGTTTTAAAAAGATTTTTTTCCTGGAACACTTTGTCGATTTATGAGTCTTTTACAGTTAGCCATCAAGTCTAAAACCTGATTCCCGTCAAAGATTCTTCAGAACTTTGACCTAGCTTTGCTGTGGGGATGTGAGGGCGATGGTTTTTGTGATGCTCGATAAAAGGTTCAGAACTAATGGTAATGTCTCAAGCTGCTTCTACACCGATGAACCAGGCACCGCCGATGAAAGCGTCAGACGATGCCGCAGCTCCTAAGGAAAACAGTGGGTTGTCTAAATCTATTCTCAGTGTCGATCTGGGACGAACCTCGACCAAAACCTCTGTCAGTCGCGATCCCAGCAGCGTCGTCTTCATTCCGGCTAACGTCAAACATCTGTCGATGGAGCAGGTTCAGGGAGGTGCGTTTGAAGCTCGCGCCACCGATCCGCTGTCTGATATTTGGATGGTTTATCAGGGCAGTGGTTACGCGATGGGGCAGCTAGCAGAAGATTTTGGTGCTAACCTAGGGGTCGGCCAACCTAAGGTCAATGATGCCTTAGTCAAGGTCTTAGCCTGTGTCGGTTACTTTCAGCTGAAAGACGAAATTTCGGTGGTTTTGGGCCTGCCCTATCATTCTCAAGATCAGTTTGAGCGCGAGAAAGAGCAGCTGATGAGTTTGCTGCTCGGGCCCCACGTGATGAGCTATCGCGGTGAACCGATCACCATTCAGATCAATAAAATTTGGGTCATGCCCGAGGGGTATGGCAGCATTCTCTGGAATGAAGTTCAAGAAAACAAAGATGCTAACGTCGACTTTACCAAGTTGCCCGTTGCGATCATCGATATTGGCCACCAAACTACCGACTGCATTATGGTCGACAACTTTAGATTTGCCCGTGGGGTTTCTAGAAGTGAAGCCTTTGCCATGAGTCAGTTTTATGAGCAGGTGGCGTCTCATATTGAGGGGGCCGATAGTCAGTCTCTAGCATTAATCTCCGCCGTAAACCAGCCCAAAGGCGAACGCTTTTATCGTCCTCGGGGAGCCAATCGACCCACTAACTTAGATGATATTTTGCCTAACCTCAAAGAGAATTTTTCGCGGGAAATGTGTACTCGCCTACTGGCTTGGCTGCCAGAGCGGGTTACAGACGTCATTCTCACGGGCGGCGGCGGCGAATTTTTCTGGGAAGATATTCAGCGTCTGCTAAAAGAGGCTACGATTAACGCCCACCTGGCGACGCCCTCTCGCCAGGCCAATGCCCTAGGCCAGTACATTTATGGAGAAGCCCAGATGGCGTCCGCCCGTGCGGCCCGGGCGACAACTTAATCTTTTCCATACCAAGTCCAGTTTGGGATCTGGCGCTTTCCCCTAGGCATCACTCTACTTCTGGACTTGGGATCAGGTTTATTTGGGCGTTAGCCATGCCTAATTTCTTCCCAATTGAAGGTTGATGTTGCTCGCTGAAATCATTGTTTTAGTCAGGTGACTGCTGCTATCGATTGGGAAGGTTTTTTGACCAGTGGGTGGCACCATGATTTCAGGATAGGAAGAATGGTATTGAAGTGGTTACGCCAAATTAGAAAGTCGGTTGTTTTTCGCCAAAGCGAGCTGGACCAACATCTATTAGCTGCGGTTAACGCTGAGCTGGCTAGGCAGCCAGGCCTGGGCTTTAGCAACCTTTGTAAAGAAGCTCTCCACCAGCTTTTGCTAGGTAATCACCCTTACCCTGGTCAATCATCATTATCTACAGACAAACGTATCGAGAGTCTTGAGGCCCAGCTGCTCAGTGTAGAGCAGCGTTTTTTTGCCCAAGAGAAAAATCGATTAGACCGATTAGAGGCACAACTGGCCCAGCTGTCTTTCCAAATGGGGCAACTGACAGGCGCTGGTTTTGCTGCCCCGATGACGCCTCAGCCAGTGTTAGACCAGGAACCCGACGACGAAGCGGCTGAAGCCGTACCTGAAGATCCTATCCTGGCTCGCTTGAGTGGTTTAATCGATGATTTTTAGTCAGAGCTTTTAAGTCAGGGCTTAGCATAACCATCGCCACTCAGGTTAGAGTGTTATAGCTAAATACTTATCCAGAGTTTTGCGGCAACCGGCCCAACGGGTCGAGTTTGCGACATCAAAGGGGACGTTTACCCCAGGCGAGCGATCACAGGGGCAAAGACCATTCGCCCCTACAGGTGTGCTTTTGTGGAACCAAGGCCATAGGGTTCGGGTTTTTGCTCAGTCCTTCAGCGACGCCATATCAATCACAAAACGATATTTCACATCGCTTTCCTGCATCCGTCCGTAGGCTTCATTGATATCCTGAATGGCGATCACCTCCACGTCTGACGTGATGCCCTGTTCCCCACAAAAATCGAGCATTTCCTGGGTTTCGGCAATGCCGCCGATCAGCGACCCCGCCACTGATTTACGTCCCATGATCAGCGGCACGGTATTCATGGTTGGCTCCAGATTGCCCAGAAGGCCGACCAGTACCAGCGTGCCGTCCAGCGCCAGGGTGGGCAGGTAGGGGTTGAGATCGTGCTCGACCGGTACGGTGTCGATAATCAGCTCAAACTGGTTTTTCACGGCCTCCATTTGCGTGTCGTCGGTGGAGATCACGATGTGATCTGCCCCCAGACGACGGGCATCGTCTTCTTTGCCGGGGGAACGAGTAAACAGTGTTACCTCTGCGCCCAGCCCCTTCGCCAGCTTTAGCGCCATATGCCCCAAACCGCCGAGGCCTACCACCGCCACCCGGCTGCCTTTTCCCACCTGCCAATGGTGCAGGGGCGACCAGGTGGTAATGCCGGCGCACAGTAGCGGCGCGGCCCCTTTGGGGTCTAGCCCGTCGGGAATTTGCAGCACAAATTTGTCTGACACGACAATTTTCTCGGAATAGCCGCCGTAGGTGGGGGTCTGATCTTGGCGATCTTTGCCGTCATAGGTCAGGGTGGGAAACTCTTCGCAATATTGCTCCAAGCCTTGGTCGCAGGGCGAACAGTGCTGGCAAGAATCGACCATACAGCCGACACCCACCTGATCGCCAGCTTTAAAGCGGGTCACCGCTGGCCCCACGCCGACCACGCGGCCGATAATCTCGTGGCCGGGCACGACGGGGTAGGTCGTGCCCCCCCAGTCATTGCGGGCCGTGTGTAAATCTGAGTGACAGACGCCGCAGTAGAGAATTTCGATCTCGACATCGTTAGCGCGGCGATCGCGCCGGGTAAAGCGATAGGGGGCTAGGTCGTCGGTGGCAGATTTGGCGGCGTAGCCGAGTACATTGGTGGTCATAGTTGCTTCTCTGTTGCTTCTCTAGAGTTGATGGGGAGTTGACGGGGAGTCGATGGGGCTGCTTCATTGTTGGTAAGGCATGCTTGGGGTTTAAGCAATGTAACCGCAGAGCTATATTTGCTAAATCTCTACGGCTGGGAGAATGGAAATGCTTTGCCCAAGGAGTGTGAATAGTCATTCAGTTATCATCGGCAGAAACTCAGGCGTAATGCCCTTGCCGGCATCGGTGACGGTGATGCGGGCTTGATTTGCACCACTCTGAATCAGCTGCACTTCAATGCGCCCGGCGGCGGGAATAAACTTCACCGCGAAAATGCCGTCTACCTTGCCGCCTTCCCCTTGAATTGGGTTGAAGGTGTAGTTAAAAAAGCACTCTTCGGTGTAGCCAAACCGATGCGTCAACAACAGTTCGTCACTGTGGGAAGTACCTTTCCCCGTGGCAAAAACCGACGTTAATCATCGTTTCGGCCACTCAGGCAGAAAGGTCTGCCTCCTCAGTAAGGTGTAATTCATACGGGACAGCTTTTAAGGCATTTAGTTCAATTGAACTATCCTGCAGATGGCCCAGGGTGGCCGAAACGATGACAGAGGCCCAAAAACCTACTCAAACTCAGGGCCAATACTGTCCCAAATTTTGGGCCTCAGCTC
>DAIPYU010000053.1:0-23218 GCA_036782635.1 Nodosilinea sp. CTOTU7353 | reverse complement strand
CAAAAACCTACTCAAACTCAGGGCCAATACTGTCCCAAATTTTGGGCCTCAGCTCTGGGGCGACCAGCCCACGAGCTGAGGCCTAGAAAATACCCAATCTCCTCACTGTAATGGCGCTGGCTACAGCAAAAAAGACGGGTGATTAACCACGTCTTTTTTTATTGGAGAAATTTGATTAAAGCAAATATTTTGAGACCCTACACCGCTTCGGTGTTTTTCTCCCCGGTGCGAATGCGGACGATTTCGTCGACGGGGCTGACAAAGATTTTGCCGTCGCCAATTTCGCCAGTGCGAGCAGCAGAAATGATTTTGTCAACCACCGTATTTACCTGGTCCTCTTCCACCACAATCTCAATCTTGAGCTTCTGGAGAAACTCAACGGTGTACTCTGAGCCTCGGTAACGCTCGGTCTGCCCCTTTTGGCGACCAAAGCCGCGCACCTCAGATACGGTCATGCCGACGATGCCAGCGTTGACTAGGGCAATCTTAACTTCGTCGAGCTTAAAGGGGCGAATGATAGCTTCTATTTTTTTCATAGATCAAACTAGGGTGTTTCAGCGATGGTCTCTTGGCTTCGGTCTATGTTTATCGGGCTTGGCACCTAGGATACTGTATTGACAGCTACAAAAGCTGAGACAGCCTCTGGGTAACTAGCTGAGGGTCTGAAGTCGATACCCAGAGTCTGAGCCTCTGCATCCTAGCGAGAGTTGCTTAAAAGGGGCTTCATAATCAAAAAACCGGCCCCAAAGGCGCTAATCACGATTAGCAGAATGGTTGCCGCCAGCCACAGCCCGCTCATATCTGAGGACTGCTGGCTGAGTTGGCCGGGGCGGTTGGCGTCAAGGCGCTCTTCGGTGTAGAGCCGCTGGGGTGGGGCGGCCTGGGGGCGCTGGGGCGGCTTAGGCGCTTTTTTGGCCTTGGCCTTAGGCTTCATCATCTGGGTGATCTGGCTAGTCAGATTGGACACCCCTTCGCCCACCGATTCTGACAGCCGCTCGGGCAGAAAACCAGAGCTGTCTTCTGACAGCTGCCCCGGCTGTATGGCCCCAGACTGCATGGCCCCAGGTTCGGCTCCAAAGTTGATCTCCATGGGCGTGCCCATCGCCCGCGGCACCTCAATCGGCTGGGGCTGGCTTCCTTCTATGGCCTGCTTGAGTCGGGCCGCCGAGTCGGCAAAGCGAATCATCTCCTGGCGTAGCACCTGGTTTTGCTGGGTGAGCTGCTGATTTTGCTGAGTCAGTGAATCGGCCATGGCCTGGGTGGCCCGCAGCTCGGTCGCCAGTTCGCGATACACGGAGATCGGTACCGATGGGGCCTGGCGGTTTCCCTGTGGCGCCTCTGGAGCCACAGTGTAAGCAGACTCGGAAGAAAAAGGTACGTTCATGATGACGGTAGAAGGGGCGTTTAGAAAGGTGAAACAAGCCTGAAAATTGGTTTGCCCAAGGGTAGTTCACATTAGAGCAAATGCACCAGGTTTAGTCAAAAATTTAGTCAAGAAAGTTTTCACCGGGTGCGGTTGGGGAAAGGGGGTGAGGGGCGCGGGTTCAGGCCAGACCTTTCGCCTAACTATCCCTGCCCCAGAGCTTGGGCTACCGCCGCCGCGTCAGCCACAAAGCCAAAGCACTGGTTGACGTTGTAGACCGTGGCCTGGGTGCAGTAGTCGGGGGAGGTGGTGGCGCTACAGTCGTGGATCAAAATGCAGTCGTAGCCCAAAAAGTTGGCGTCTTGCAAGGTAGCCATGACGCACTGGTCTATATTTACCCCGGCAAATAGCAGGGTAGTCTTGCCCAGGTTGCGCAAAATGCTGTCGAGGGGGGTGTCCCAAAAGCCGCTCATGCGGTACTTATCCACCCAGATGTCCTGGGGCTGAGCCTCAAGTTCATCGACCACAGCGGCAGCCCAACTGCCCTTGGCGAGCACCGGGGCACCGTTGGCGGGCAGCGGATCGCCGAGGCCCACCCCGGCGCCGCTGGGGTTGTAGACATGGCGCAGCCCGGCGCTAATGTTGAGCAGGTCGGGGCGGTTGCCCCAGTTGACCCAGACCACGGGTACCTGAGCCGATCGCAGCTCGGGCAGCAGCGATCGCAGTGGCCCAATCGCCTGACGGGCGGCGGCAACATCGACCCCAATGCTGGCCAGCCAGCCGTCGGGGTGACAAAAATCGTTTTGCATATCTATGACTAGACAGGCGGTTTTGCTCAGGTCAACCCGCAGCTGCTTGGTCTGGGTAGCTAGGTTAGCGAGACGCGGCTGTAGCGCTAGGCGGCTAATGTCGGCCACCTGGTCATTGACCCACCAGGCGTTGGGCGGCGTCCCCAGGGGGAGAAGGTTTGAGGCGTCCATAGCTGCCCTCAGGGTGAAGTAGCTGTATTTGCAGATCTAGCAGATCTAAATTTGAATTTGAAGCTATCTGATCTGAAGCGCCAGTCCGGCCAGCAGGGCGGTGATCAGGTAGGCCGTCGCCACTACCTGAATCTCAGACCAGCCCGACAGCTCAAAGTGGTGGTGTAGCGGCGCCATTTTGAAAAATCGCCTGCCGACGCCATCGGGGCCTTTGGTGGCCTTAAAGTAGCCCACCTGAATAATCACCGACAGGGTTTCGGCAAAGAAGAGCAGGGTGATCACCAGCAGGGCAAACAGGTTGCCGCTGAGAATGGCCACGGCCCCCAAAGCACCACCCAGGGCCAGAGACCCGGTGTCGCCCATGAAGACCCGGGCTGGGTTGTGGTTGTGAAGCAAAAAGCCTAGGCAGGCCCCAGCCATGGCCGCACAAAAGATCATCAGGTCGGGGTGGCTGGGGGCGACAATGGCCGCTAGACCCATAAATGCGATCGCCCCTGTGCCGCCCATCAGGCCATCTAGACCGTCGGTGAGATTGGTGGCATTGCTCTCGGCCACCAGCACAAACCCCGCCAGGGGCCAAAATAAGAAACCCAGGGGCAGCCCCAGGCCCAGGGGCAGCGCCACGGTGGTGATTGGGGATGTGGCGATCATCGCCGACTCATTGGTCAGCACCCATAGGCAGAACAGCGCCGCTACGGCAATCTGCAGGCCCAGTTTGGCGCGGGGCGAAATCCCCTTGTTGGAGCGCCGCTGAATTACCTGCCAGTCATCGATCCAGCCGATGGCCCCGTAGGCCAAGGTCAGCGCAGCAACCGCCACCACGTCGCGGGCGAGGCCCGTGGCCACTAGGGCGGTGAACACCGCCACAGGCACAAAAAAAGCGCCGCCCATGGTGGGGGTGCCCGCTTTTTTTAAATGGCCCTGGGGGCCTTCTGCACGAATAAACTGCCCGGTCTTGAGGGCGCGCAGCAGAGGCACAGCCCAAAAGCCCATCAAGCTGCTGCCCAGCGCAGCTACCAAAAACGGAACAATAATTGACCCGCCCAGGCTGGTAGGGTTGCCCAGGGCGCTATCTAGACCAACGGCCGAGGCGCTCAGCCCCAAACCCAGCAGCCAAAACACAGTCTGGCCGCTTAGGGACAGCCGCTTTGGGGCTAAAAACTTCGCATCCACAAACGATTCCTCAATGTCGTCACACCACACACCAACAGGAGTCTACTGGATGATCTTCCAATTGACTACGGTCAGCGTCAGGAAATAGTCAGGAAGTCTAGAAGAATAGTCCCATTGAGGGGCGAAATTTTACAACACTTAACGGTGCATTAGTGCTGATCGGGGGTGCCTATCGGGCACAAAAGCGAGGGCTAATCGTCCTAGGTTATCCTCGGTTAGTCGTCGTCATCGATGGCGAGATCGGAGTCGTCATCGTCTTCAAAGTTGTCGTCGTTGCCCATCAGGTCTGAAATTTCCTCGTTTTCAGCCTCTTCGCGGACTACCTCCACGACTTCGCGACTGCGCAGGCGGCCAATCTCCTCTAGCCAGCTCAGGATCGACGATTCGCCGTTGGCGGGCAGAATTGGAGCCTTGGCGCTGCGGGGTATCTGGCGCAGAGAGGGGTTGTAATATTTTTCAGTCATAGTGGCGGCCTATAGCAATACGCAGACACTACATCGTAGCAGAGACACTATTCTGCCGACCGCCAAACTTTTGCCGTATCATGCCCATGGTACCGATGCGGAGATCGCACCATGTTGGGCAAAATTGAGCTACTCGATGCCGTGGCCCTGTCTAACCGGGGGCTTGACAGCAGCCCGAGCGATCGCACCGCTATCGGGGCCGCCGCCGCTATGCTAGAGGGCCGCAACCCCACCCCAGACCCCCTCCAGGCCACCGAGTTGCTTAACGGCGACTGGCGCTTGCTCTACACCACCAGTCAAGAGCTGCTGAATATTGATCGCGTGCCTCTGGCCTCCCTCGGTCCTATCTACCAGTGCATTCGCCTGGCCGAAAACCGCATCTATAACATCGCCGAGGTCAACGGCCCGCCGCTGCTCTCGGGGCTGGTGTCGGTCTCTGCCACCCTAGAGCCATTGTCTACCCGGCGGGTCAACGTCCGCTTTGAGCGCGGCGTGGTGGGGCTGCGTCAGCCCCTGGGCTACCAGTCGCCCGCCCAGTTTATTCAGGCGCTGGAGACCACGCCCAAGTTTTCGCTGCTGCAGGGGATTGATTTTAGGATTAACAGCGATCGCTCCTCCGGCTGGCTGGAGGTCACCTACCTAGACTACGACTTGCGCATTGGTCGCGGCAATCAGGGCAGCCTGTTTGTGCTGCAAAAGGTTTAGTACTGGCGGGCGGGAAGCGGGCAGCTTTGGTTGGGGGGTGTTGGCTGGGGGGGGTGTTGGGTGTCGGGTGTTGGGTGTTGGGTGTTGGGTGTTGGCTGCCCTGACGGGACTGACGCAATCTGAGCAAAGAGAAATCAGCCAGGGAAATCAGCGGGTATGAAAACAGCAGTTATTTGCGGCATTTCGGGGCAAGACGGAGCCTATCTAGCCAGGCTTTTATTGCAAAAAGGTTATGCGGTATGCGGCACCTCGCGCGATGCCCAGGTCTCTTCCTTTAAAAATTTGGTGACTCTAGGCATTCGCGATCAGGTCAAGCTCGAGTCCATGGCCTTGGGAGACTTTCGCAGTGTCTTGCAGACCCTAACCAAGATCCAGCCCGATGAAATCTACAATCTGGCGGGCCAGAGTTCGGTGGGCCTATCCTTTGACCAACCGGTTGAAACCCTCGAAAGCATTGCCACGGGAACCCTGAACCTGTTAGAAGCAATCCGCTTCTTAAACCAGCCTATCCGGTTTTACAATGCTGGCTCCAGCGAGTGCTTTGGCAACACCCAGGGCGAGGCTGCCGATGAGATGACCCCGTTTCGGCCCCGCAGCCCCTACGGCGTGGCCAAGGCAACCGCCTTTTGGGAGGTGGCCAACTACCGAGAAGCCTACGGGATATTCTGCTGCTCTGGTATTTTGTTCAACCATGAGTCGCCGCTGCGCCCTGAACGGTTTGTGACCCGAAAAATTGTTAAAGCAGCCGTTGCTATCGCCGCCGGAGGCACTGAAAAGCTCCGGCTGGGCAATATAGCGGTGGCCAGAGACTGGGGGTGGGCACCTGAATACGTCGAGGCCATGTGGCTGATGCTGCAACAGGCTGTTCTAGACGACTACGTGATTGCCACCGGAGCTTCCTACAAGCTAGAAGACTTCATTGAGGCCATATTTGCCACCCTGGGGCTAGACTGGCGCGACCATGTGGAGCCCGATGAGAGCTTGCTGCGCCCCTCAGAAATTATGAAAGGGCAGGGCAACCCCACTAAGGCTAAAAACCACCTCGGCTGGCAAGCGGTTTACCAGATGCCAGATGTAGCCCGCATGATGGTAGAGGCAGAACAGAGGGGGGCCGTGGCGCCATAGTTCCTCATTGCCCAAAGCCCCGCCGAGCATTTGCGGTGTTGGCGTCTACACAGGGAACTTGCTAGCCCTAGGCGGTGTCCTGTAGAGCCAGGCTTGTTTGGGTCGCCCTGGATTATCGTCAGGTCGGTGATGTCTGCGGCACTGTGGTGTTGATGTCAGCGCCCTGGGGCCTCCTTACAGGGGCCGCGGTAAGTCTAAGGGCAGCCTGCCCCTTTTCCTGGAGATGTCATAGTCATGAACCATCCATCAGCCCTTGGGGTTGCTCTGTTGATTTTAGTCGCGGTCACGGCGGCGGTAGGGCCATCCTCAGCCAACGGTGATCAGTCGTTTGGGGTCACCTATCAGGCCCTCAGCGCCATTTTGTCTCAGGCCACCGCCAAGGATGTCATGGACTCGTACCAGCGGCAAACGAATACTATCAGCCTAGAGAGAGCCAACTTAGACGAGCCCCATCTACTATCGGTGAGCGTACCTGCCGAGGCGACCCTCCAGGGCTATATCGAGATCGACGATCACACTCGAGTGCCCCTGAGCAACAATTCAGAGTTTGTAGACATCAGCCCCTACCTAAACGAGTCGATTACCCGGATCACGATTGTGGGCAGCTATTCGCCGGCTTCGGCTTCGGTGGCGATCGCTTTCAACGGTCCCAATACGGTGGTGCAGCAGCAGACCGGCGGCACCGGCCGCATCAACTACCAACTCAACTTGTTGGTGCAGTAGGTTATTGGTGCAACAGATATCGCTCCTGTTAGTAAACCGTCGGCAGACTTCTAGCTGACCCTACTACAGCACTCTGAAAACCAAATGCATAGCTGTCGAGGAGGGCAGAACTCTACTCGAAGGCGGCAGCGGGGTGGGATTTTGCTTGCAGGTAGGCCTGGTAACCCCGGCGCGGGTTCCAGGTAATGGCTCCATCGCGCTCGGTACAGAAGACCTGAATGCCGCGATCGCGCAATCGCTGCTCGGTATCTGGATCAATCTGGCGGGCGGAGGCGATCGCCACCTTCGCCCCAATTTCATCGATCACCGCCGCCGCCAGGGCTTCGCCGCGCCACCACAGCACCTCGCTTTGCAGCCCGGGGTGAGCCTGAAGCCACGACATTTGCTGCTCTGGGGATAGCTTGGGCAAGAGCAGCCAGCTTTGGCGATTCATCAAATCTAGCCGTAGCCCCCGCGCTCCTTCCTGCAAGTACTGTACCCGCTGTCGTCCAATGCTCTGGGTTTGGGCGGGAGTCAGCGATTGGAACTGGCTCCCCGAAGGCACCGCTGCCAAAGCCGTGCTGGCCCCGTAGAACTGGCGAATCGGAGCCTTTTCCGCAATGGTGCGCCAGTTCTCACCGTCGCTGTCGTCGCCGTGGATGGCCCCGGTGAGCCGGTTAATGCCCGCCTGCCGCAGGAAGGGCACCACGGTGTAGAAAGCCGTCCTGTCGGTGCCGCTGTTGATGACTAGGGGCGATCTCCTGTCCTGCACCACCATCACCGCATCTTGCCCCGCCGCCAGCACCGTCACCTGCGACAGGGTTGCCCCTCGATATAGCAGCGGCCCCAGGGCCACCAGCGCGATCAGCAGCGCCACTAGCCCGCGCCGCCGCGCTGGCCCCCAGCCCCAGAGGCCATAGAGACCGTAGAGGCCAAACATTTGCCCCAGCCCAATGTGACCTGTCGCCAGGGCGCTGCCCGGCAGGCTCACTTCCCACCGCACCAGGGCAATCAGCAGATGGGCGGGCAGCCACAGCAACCAGGCCACCTGCGTCCCCAGCCAGGGCCACATGGCGGCGATCGCCCCGCTGACCATGCCCCCCAGGCTGATCGCCATCACCAGCGGGGTCGTCACCATGTTGAGCAAAATGCTGTAGGTGGTGAGGGTATTGAAGTAGTACAGCGAGAGGGGAATTGTCCAGAGGTATGCCGCCATGGGCACGGCGGCCACGGCGGCCAGGGTAGTCGGCAGCCACTCTAGCTGGTCTGCGATCGGCTTTACCGCCACCATCAGCCCAAACGTGGCCATCACGCTGAGGCGAAAGCCAATGTCGTCAATCCAGTCGGGGTGCAGCAGCAGCAGTAGCGTCACCGCTAGCAGCAGACAGCCCAGAGGTTTCACTCTGCGTTCTAGGGCCATGCCCGTCAGCACCCCAAACCCCATCACGGTAGCCCGCATGACGCTGGGCTGTCCGCCGGTAATCAGCATGTAAAGAATCAGCGTGGCGCTACCGGCAATGAACTTAGCCCGTCCGGGGTCAGAGAACCGCGCTGAAACCGTCCGATGCCCCATCACCACTAGCACTATCCCCAGCACCAGCGACACATGAAACCCGCTAGCCGCCAGGGTGTGGGCCATGCCCGCTTGTATAAACGCATCTTGAATGTCGTAGGGCACGTTCACCGCCCTGCGCCCCAGGGCCATGGCACTCACCAGCGGCCCCTCGGGGGTGCCTAACCCGGCTTCGTGGGCACGGGCAATGCGTACCCTGAGCTGCCACAGCGCTAACCGGGGCGGCGACTGTCCCGGTTCAGGCATCACCTTCTCGCCCGTGAACCCGGCAAAGCAGCGCTGGCTGGCCAGGTAGCCGCGAAAGTTAAAGGCGTTGGGGTTCTTGGGCAATGGCGGTTCGTAGAGCTTGCCTCGCACCTCTACCTTTTGGCCCGGATACAGTCCCTCACTCTGGTCGGTGGGCAGGGTGACATAGAGTCGCCCCTGGCGAGATTCAGGGATGCCGAAACCATTTCCCTGGGCATCGAGCCGCCGCACTCGGTCAACCTTGAGCCACAGCTGCCCCCGGTCATTGCGGGTGATCCGAGGCAGCTCTTGCACCCTACCCTGCACAATTTGCTGCGCTCCGGCGGCATCGCCCTGGTCAAGCAGATGGCTAATGTCCAACATGGCTGGAGCCGGATAGCGTAGACCGTAGTTGAGGGCGGCAACAACGCCAATAGCCCCGGCTATCAACCACAGAGATGGCCCTGGACCGCATCGCCAATATCGAGGCAGCACCCCGGCAGCTAGACCTGCGGCCCCAAGGGCGATCAAGGCGGCGATCGCCGCTCCCGCCCAAGGGCCTAGCCCCAGGTCGCGCACCACAAAACTCACCATCAACAGCCCAGCGCAGTATGCGCCAGCCCCCACCCAGCCCGACTGATTGTCCATGGTCCTTGTTACACCCTGCTCTGGGTTTAGAAAACCCGATCGCCACCTCCAGATCGCACCCAGACCATCGCCATCGGCGTCGGCAGAGCATTGCGCCCCTGTGCCGTCTAGACCAGCGGGTTATATAGGCACTCAGGTTAGGCCAGAGCCGTTATTCCCGCGGAGGCGGGAATCCACTAGCGCATAACTGCTCTCGCATGGATTCCCGTTGCCACGGGGACGACAGGCAGGGATCGTTGCGAGCAAAACGTCCTAATGCTGTCGGCTACGGCTATACCTTTCGCTACATTTAGCGTTTCGTAACTGATTTACCCCCCAATTTAGTTGCCAACTTGAGAGAAATCAGTAGTATTAATCAGTGCTACATCCAGGGAGATGAGAACCATGACGCAATTGCCCTCTGGTCTATCCACCAGGCCTGAGAGTTTTGCCCCCTCAGGTGAGTCAAACCTACGCTTGCAGCGGGCGGTAGAAAGCCTTAACCTCAATCTGGATGACGAACTGCACCGCTATCGTCAAAATCGGTCGGGCAATGCCACTGTGCCTGCGGCCCCGGCACGGTTGCAGCTGCGGCAAAACCGCAAACCGCTCGATCTGATTGCCTTCAAGACCGCCGCCACCTCAACGGCAGCAGCGGCGGCTCCCCCCCCGCCTCCCAATGCCCGTCTACAAGAGATTCTAGGGCAGTCATCGGTGCCCAACAGTCAGGCATACGCGCCCAAGGCCACCGTTAACCAGGTGCGCCTCAGCCACGGCGGCACCCTGACCACCTATCGCCAAGCCCCCGAAGACTATCTCGAAAGTACCGAAGCTCTGCTGGGCAGCGTGCCCTCCCAATCACGCCCCCGCCAGGCGGATGAAGATTATACCCCTTCTCTGGCCCGGCAGCTAGCCACCCCCCTAGGTGTGGGGTCGCTGCTGCTGCTGCTGGTCGGCAGCGCTGGCTTTGGCTACCTAGCAATGTCGCCCCAGGCCGTGCAACACCTCGCCGATAGCCCCCTTGCCCGCCGACTGAGGGGGCAGCCGACTGAGGGGGCAGCCGATGATGCCGTTGCGTTAGACGGTGCCGGTAGTCAGTCTGGCGCTGGGTTCAGGCCCCTGGGGCCAGACCTGTCCGAAAAAGAATTCATGTCTCTCGACTTGAGCACCATCAGTAATCTGCCCTCCGCCAGCGCCCCCTCGGCAGGCCAGAGCACCCTTGTGCAGGCCCAGGGGGCAATGGCGGGTCAGCCTCTAGATGAACAGGTGCCCCCCGCGGGTCGACCAGGGGTGCCGACGGCCGCAGGCAGCGGCGTTAACTCAGGGGTGCTGCGGGCTGAAATTGTCGCTGCTCCAGGGGCAGCAAGTACCCCATCCAATGCTGCGCCCGCCCTCCGCCCGGCGGCTCCGGCCACCTCAGCCCCGGCTACGCCTGCCCCGACGGCTGCTCCGCCCGCCGTTCAGACGGCTTCCCCGGCCGCTGTGCAGCCGCCCCAGCCCCTGGCACTTGATCGCGCCCCGGCCCCCCCGGCTCCCCTAGCCCCGACTGGCTCGGTAGCCCCTCCGGCCCCCATTACCCAGGCACCGCCCCAGGCAGCACCCAGCTACTACGTGGTGACTGACTACAGCGGTGCTCAGTCGCTAGAGTCCGCTCGGAGCGCGGTGGGCGACGCCTACGTGCGCAACTTTTCCAGTGGCACCCGCATTCAAATGGGCGCGTTTTCCCAAGAATCGTCGGCCCGCAGCCTGGTGAATCAGCTCCAGGGACAGGGGATTCCGGCCCAGGTAATTTCGCCCTAGAAGGGGTGGGTAGATGGTGATTAATCCTTTAGTTTACTTTCCCATCTACTCATCTACTTGCCCACTCACCTACACCCTCTAACCCGCCTGTTATGCTGAGACAGGGCAACCTTAGGGAGATCGTCTGATGGCGCTGTTTGATCGGGTTTGGCGAGTCTTGCGGGCTAACCTCAGTAGTGCGGTGAGCCAGGCTGAGGACCCGGAAAAAGTGCTTGAGCAAGCCATGGCTGACATGCAGGGCAACCTGATTCAGCTGCGGCAGGCGGTGGCCCAGGCGATCGCCACCCAAAAGCGCACCGAGCGCCAGAGCGCCCAGGCCAAATTGACCGCCCAGGAGTGGTATAACCGCGCCGAGTTAGCGATCGCCAAGGGCGAAGAAAACCTGGCTCGCCAGGCCCTCACCCGTCGCCAAACCTATCTCCAGTCGGCCCAGGCTATGGATGCCCAGCTCGACCAGCAGCGCGATGTGGTCAGCGGCCTCAAAGACAACATGCGGCGGCTAGAGGCCAAGATCTCTGATGCCCGCACCAAAAAAGATCTCTACATTGCCCGCGCTCGCTCCGCCGAGGCCTCCCAGCGCATCCAGGAAATGCTGGGTCAAACCGGCACCGGCGGCTCGATCGCCGCCTTTGAGCGCATGGAAGAGCGCGTGATGAACTTAGAAGCCCAGTCTGAAGCCCTCGAGGAACTCAGCGGCGATCCTCTAGAGCGCCAGTTTGCCGTTCTAGAGGGTGGCTCGACTGCGGTGGACAGTGAACTTGAAGCAATGAAGAACCGCCTTGCAGGCAACTCTGGCCCGCCAGATAGACTGCCGCCGTCGGTCTAGGGATGTAACATTCACCGATGACAGTCACCGCCCAAAAACTAACCTTTGAGGATTACCTCACCTACGCTGATGGCACTGATACCCGCTACGAACTGGTGGATGGGGAACTGATTCCTATGGCTTTAGGGGCTGGGCGTCATGGGGTCACGATCAAATTTTTGAACGACCAATTTCGCGACGAAATTAAGCGGCACGAGCTACCCTGGACGGCTAAAGCCGCTATGCTGCCCTAGGCGAAATGGCCATCGCCGCACCTGAGTCAATATATTCTGAACCACTATCTAAAGAACTCGACGGCCAGTCAATAAATTGTAGACTAGCCCGATCAGTGCCAAAACCAACAACAGGTGAATCAAATTACCACCGATGTTGATGGCAAAGCCCAGTACCCACAGGACGACAAGAATAACAACAGCAGTCCAAATTATATTTACCACAACGATTTCCTCTCTTTAAAGACCGAATATTTCTGATCAGTCAGTCACTCAGACGTATCTTTTTCAGATTCACAACGTTTTTTAAGGCCAAGATAAAACCTCAAAAAAACAAATTTAGACTGAATCTCGACTCTGTGGTCGATTAAAAAAATTAGCGTTCAATACGATGCCAGAAGCTTGGCCGACTGAGCCAACGAATATCTCTACCTGGGGGATGAGTAAAGTCCGCAGTTTCTACTCCGCCCGTTGCAGGGCCGAAATCTTGGGGTCAATGATCTTGCGGCCCTGGCCCTGAAAGTGGATGGCCAGACAAATCTTATTGCCCGCGCCAAAAATGTGGGTCACTTCCCCCGCCCCGTAGGACTTGTGCACTACCACATCGCCCACCGTCCAGTCTGACTCGTGGGCGCCGCTGCCCGGCTTGGCGGCGGCTTCGCTCTTGTTGCGGGCTTCGCGGATGGGGGTGCTCCACTTTTGGGGCAAGCCCGTGGTGCTGTTGCCGGTGACCAGATCGAGGGGCAACTCGCTCAAAAAGAGCGAGGGGCTGGCAGGTTCGCGGTTGCCGTAGAGGCGGCGAGCGCGGGCGTGGGAGATAAATAGACGCTCCTGGGCGCGGGTGATGCCCACGTAGCAGAGGCGGCGCTCTTCTTCGGTGGCGGCAGGGTCTTCGAGCGATCGGTGGTTGGGAAAGAGACCCTGCTCTAGACCGACGAGGAAGACCACCGGGAACTCTAGCCCCTTAGACGAGTGCAGGGTCATCAGCGAGACGGCGTTTTTGCCCTCTCTGTTGTCGTCCATGTCTGAGGCCAGAGAGGCGTTAGAGAGAAAGGCCAGCAGGGAGGGGTCGTCGACGTTTTCTTCCTCAAATTGCAGCACGGCGTTGTACAGCTCCTGCACGTTGCCGAAGCGATCGTCGGCTTCGTCGGTGCCCTCGGCCTTTAACGCCGCCAGGTAGCCGCTGTCTTCGAGTACCCCCTGGATGATCTCAGAACCTTTTTGCTCTTCGATGCCCTGGCGATATTTTTTGATGATGTCGACAAACTCCAGCACGCCCTTAGACGAGCGACCGGCCAGGGTTTTGACCGAGGTGTCGTCGGCCAGAATTTCCCACAAAGGGATGCCGCCCAGGGTTTGGGTGGCCTGCTCCAGCTTGTCGAGGGTGCCCTTGCCGACGCCGCGCCGGGGCACGTTGATCACCCGCTTGAGGCTAACGCTGTCGAAGGGGTTGGCGATCGCCCTCAAATAGGCCAGCACGTCTTTGATCTCGCGGCGATCATAGAACCGCAGCCCCCCCACCACCTGGTAGGGAATGCTGTAGCGGGTCAGCACCTCCTCAAAGGCGCGCGACTGGGCGTTGGTGCGGTAAAGAATGGCAAACGCCCCCCAGTTTAGCTCCGGGTGCTGGGTCTCCAGGTTACGAATCTGGCTGACCACAAAGTCGGCCTCGGCGGTCTCGTCGTCGGCCCGGTACACATAGATGCTTTCACCCTCGCCTCGGGTGGCCCGCAGCACCTTGTCGATGCGCTCGGTGTTGTTTTCGATTAGGTGGTTGGCGACTTCGAGAATGTTGGAGGTAGAGCGATAGTTTTCCTCCAGCTTCACCATGGTGCGGGTGTCGTCGTCCGCTAACCCATCGCCAAAGTCATCCTGAAAGTTCATCAGAATGGTGAAATCTGCCGCCCTAAAAGAATAAATACTTTGATCGGCATCGCCAACCACAAAGACCGAGCGGTGGTTCCAATCTTTGTAGGTGGCAATCGATTCGCCGTTGGTGGCCAGCAGGCGAATCAGATCGTACTGGGTGCGGTTGGTGTCCTGATATTCATCCACCAAAATGTGGCGAAAGCGCTTGTGCCAGTAGGCCAACACCTGCTCATTCTGCTGAAACAGGTGCACCGGCATTAAAATCAGGTCGTCAAAGTCCAGGGCGTTGTTTTCGGCCAGGGCCTTTTGGTAATGGCGATAGACGTCAGCGATCACCCGGCCTCGGTAGTTGGCCTGCTCTTTTTCGAGTTCGTCCGGGGTTAGGTTTTGGTTTTTGGCGTTGCTGATGGCAAAGCGCACCGAGCGGGGGTTAAATTTCTTGTCGTCCAGATTCAGGGTCTGGGTGACGATGGTTTTGACCAAGCCCTGGGCGTCAGACTCATCAAAAATTGAGAAATTCTTTGTCCAGCGGTACCCGGCGGGATGCTGATACTTCTCGATGTCAAACCGCAAAATGCGGGCGCAGAGGGCGTGGAAGGTGCCAATCCACAGGTGTTTGGTGATGGTCTTGTAGACCTGCGACCTGAGCTTGGTCTGATCGTACTGGGGTAGAGACGAGAGCGATTTGCCGTGGCGGGCCTGGGCATCCTGCTCAGCAAACAGCACCTCAATGCGCTCTTTCATTTCCTTGGCGGCTTTGTTGGTGAAGGTCACCGCCAAAATGTTGTCGGGGTCAGTCTTGTGGGTGAGCACCAGGTTGGCAATGCGGTAGGTGAGCGCCCGGGTTTTGCCCGACCCCGCCCCCGCCACCACCAGCAGCGGCCCGCAGTGGTGTTCGACAGATTGGCGTTGGGCGGGGTTGAGGGGGGCGAGAAAATCAGTCATTACAGCCGAGTGGGGTTTTGCTATTCAGTATGACATTCACCGTAAAGATGAAGTCATTCGTAATCGACTCCCGCAGGGTGGGTCATTACCTATGGTGCGGCTGTTACCCTCTGCGATCGCCCTCCACGGGCTTCTCACCACGGAGCTTTGGGGTGAGCGTTATGCTAAGGCTCTAGCCCTGTCGCCGCCCCCATGAGTCAAACCTACAAAGCCATCGGCATCAACCTCAAGGCCGTGCCCCTGGGCGAGACCGATCGCCTGCTCACCATTCTCACCCCTGATGTGGGGCTGGTGCGGGCCGTGGCACCGGGGTCGCGCAAGCACCAGTCGCGGCTGGGGGGGCGCAGCGATCTATTTGTGATTAACGAATGCCTGGTGGTCAAGGGCAAGCGCCTCGACAAGCTGGTGCAGGCCGACACCTTGCGCACCTTTCCGGGGCTGAGCCAGCATCTGGGGCGGCTCACCGCCAGTCAGTACCTGGCCGAGGTGGTGCTGCTCATGGCCCTGAGCGACTGCCCCCAGGGCGAGTTGTTTCAAGTGTTTGTCGAGCATCTAGAGCGCCTTGAGACCACCGCCCCCGAGGCGCTGCTGGCGGCGCTGTGCCACGGGCTATACCACCTGTTGACCCTGGCCGGGGTGGCCCCCGAGGTGCATCACTGCACCCGCAGTCGCCGAGAGATCGTGCCCGATCTGCTCAACCCCGCCTGGCAAATCGAGTTTAGCGCCGAGGCGGGCGGTCTGGTGGAGACCACCGGGGAGAAGAATCTCAAAGAAAATCAGGGCCGCTACGGCCATAGACCGCCCACTATGCTCACCGCCACCGATGTGGCGCTGCTGCAACAGCTCAGCAAGCCCGAAATTTTGTCGACGGTAGCGATCAGGGGGGGGATGGGGTCAAAGGTCGCGTTGGTCCAGCCGCTCGAAATGGGCATTGCGACAAAAAACCAGCAGCTCTGGTCACGAGTTGAGCGGCTTCTGCGAGAATATACTCAAGACTACTTCGAACGCCCCATTCGGTCAGCGACTTTAGTTGATGTCTGTTTTGCTACCGTTTAGACTGCTGAGTATAAAGCCCCCGGTTCGTTGGTTACCCCATGCTGCGCGAGTTTGACGCTGATATCGATACCGCCAAGGCTGAGGCGAACGACTTGCCAAACCCAACGTCTGCCCAAGAGCCTGTAAAAGAGCCATCGCCATCTCCGGCTCAGGCCGATTTAGACTCCACTGCTCAATCTTCTATCCTCAGCACTCCCCTAGAGCCTCAGGCACCCTCCCTAGAGGCCGACAGTGGGTTTGGGGCCATTTTCCAAAACCGCAATTTTTTAATCTTGTGGGCCGGGCAGCTCTTTTCTCAGCTGGCCGACAAAGTCTACCTGGTGCTGATGATTGCCATTATTGCCGCCCGGTTTGATACCCCTGATCAGAGCATCAGCGGCTGGGTGGCGGCGGTGATGATTGCTTCTACCATTCCGGCGGTGCTGTTCGGGGCACTGGCCGGGGTGTTTGTCGATGGCTGGCGCAAGCGCCCGGTGCTGGTATGGTCTAACCTGCTGCGCGGCGGGCTGGTGATCTTGTTGCCCCTGGGCATTTGGCTGACGGCGGGCTGGGGAACGCTGCTAGATTTGCCTGTGGCCTTCTGGCTACTGCTGGTGGTGACATTTTTGATCTCTACCTTGACCCAGTTTTTTGCGCCCGCAGAGCAGTCGATTATTCCGCTGATTGTCGCCGAGAGTGATTTACTCTCCGCCAACTCCCTCTACACCACCACTATGATGGCCTCAGTGATTGTGGGCTTTGCGGTGGGCGAGCCGCTGCTGGCTCTGGCCGACGAGCTGATGCTAGCTCTGGGTGTGGCCAACAACGGGCCAGCGATCTTAGTCGGCCTTAGCTATCTGACGGCGGGGCTATGCCTAATGAAAATGGATCCCGGTAAAGAGAATTTGTCGGCTCCCCACGAAGATTTGTCTCATTTTTGGGCCGATATCAAGGATGGATTTCGCTATCTCGGTCAACAGGTGCAGGTTAGAGTGGCGATTATTCAGCTGGTGCTGTTGTCGTCGGTGTTTGCCGCCCTGGCGGTGCTGGCGGTGCGCCTGGCCGAGATGATTCCTGCGATTAAGGCCTCGCAGTTTGGCTTTTTGCTGGCGGCGGGGGGCCTCGGCCTCGGCCTGGGGGCATTGCTAGTGGGCAACTTTGGCCCCCGGTTCCCCCGGCGTTTCTTGAGTCTGTGGGGTGCCCTGGGCATGGCCGGCTGCCTGATTGCCCTGGCCTGGACAACCCAGCAGCTGTGGGCTTCAATGGCGGTGATTGCCACTCTGGGGTTGTGCGGTGCCTTTGTGGGCATCCCGATGCAGACCCTGATTCAAGAAAAAACGCCAGAGTCTATGCGCGGCAAAGTGTTTGGCCTGCAAAATAATATGGTCAACATTGCCCTCAGCCTGCCCCTCGCCCTGGCCAGCGTGGTCGAAGCGCGCCTCGGGTTATCCAACGTTTTTGTGGGCATGGGGGCACTGGTTGGCATTGGGGGAGTTGTAACCTGGTATATTGCCGATACGGCATTGCGAAAGACCCAGGCCTAAGGCTAGGTCATATTTTTTACCTGAGAAAGGTTTGCCAATCAGTGCCGTGGCATAGACAACTGCGACGGTGTACAGCTGGCGCAGATTCTGGTTGTTCAACGGATAGCGTTAGACGACATGCACATTGCGTGGCTCGGTAAAAAATCGCCCTTTTGCGGCAATGTTACCTACGGTCGGGAGATCACCAACGCCCTACTGGAGCGAGGTAACCGGGTTACTTTTTTGCATTTCGACCAGTCACCCCACGGGCACCACGACGATGGTCTTTCTGAGCAATCGGAGGAGGTGTCTCTCCCCTTTTTGTTCAAGTCGCAGATTCTCACTATTCCCTCTCTAAAGTCGGGCAAACTGCTGGCAGATGCCCTGGAGCGGTTGCAGCCTGACATCGTCCATGCTTCGCTTACCCTGTCGCCCCTAGATTTTCGGCTGCCTGAAATTTGTGCCGATTTGAATTTGCCCCTGGTGGCTACGTTTCACCCCGCCTTTGACCGCCGGGTGCGCAGCATTACCTCTGGCACCCAGCACCTGACCTACCAGCTTTACGCACCCTGCCTGGCTAATTACGATCGCGTCATTGTTTTCTCAGACCTCCAGCGCGACCTGTTGATCAAGCTGGGGGTACCCGCTGCCACCCTGGCGGTGATTCCCAATGGGGTCGATACCCGTCGCTATTCCCCCGGGCCGTCTGCGGTTAAGGCTGAACTCTATGCCCGCAGGCTGTTTATCTACCAGGGGCGCATTTCGCCCGAAAAGAATGTAGAAGCGCTGCTGCGCGGGTGGCGCCAGGCCGACATGGGGCAGGGCTGCAAGCTGGCGATCGTGGGCGGCGGCCCCCTAGAGGCGTCGCTCAAACGGTTTTATGACGATGACGACATCATCTGGCTGGGCTATCTGGCCAATGAACAGCGCCGCATCGATATTTTGCGGGCGGCGGACGGGTTTATTTTGCCCTCGTTTGTGGAGGGGCTGTCCCTCTCGCTGCTAGAGGCGATGGCCTGTGGCACCGCCTGCATTGCCACCGATGCCGGGGCCGATGGCGAAGTGCTGGCCGAGGGGGCAGGCATTGTGCTTGACACCCAGCGGGTATCGTCGCAGTTGCAGACCATTTTGCCGATTCTCCGTGACCATCCCGAAATCACCCAGCTCTTGGGCAAAAAAGCCCAGGAGCGATTGCTACAGCGCTACACTCTGAGGGATAACATCTCTGCGCTAGAGGTGCTCTACGGTCAGGTGACGGCAGAGCAGCGACTGATGTGTGGGCAACGGGCTTAGAGAATAGGTCGGTTTTCTACTCACCGCAGTAGGCAATCAAATCAATCTCTACATCCCCATAGCCTGCCAGGGCCGTCACCCCTACCGTAGTGCGGCTGGGCTGGGGCGCATCGCCAAAGTACGACTGATAAATGGCGTTCACCGTTTCGTAGTAGCGAAAGTCGGTGACAAAAATGCGCGCCATTACCACTCGGTTAAAGCCGCTGCCCCCGTGGTCGAGCACCAGCGTCAGGTTGTCCATCACCCGGCGGGTCTGCTCTTCAATTGAACCTTTGATGATCTTGCCTGTTTCCGGGTCTTCGGCCAGCTGCCCGGTGACAAACAAAAAATCTCCGGCCCTTACCGCGTGGGAATAGGGAGCCATCGGGGGCAGCACATTATCGGGTAAGGTCATGAATTCAAGCATGGGCCTGGCGCTAGAAACAACAACGGTAAAGTGTATCCCGAAGCCCCGGGGGGGCTAGATCAGGAGATCTGAGACCAAGTCGGGCAGGCCGACGGTGTAAATTCGGCTGGTTTTACCCTCATTGACGCTCCATAGATATTGGGTGCCCCAAGGCACCATGGCCTGAGGGTGCGGTAGCCCAGTGATGCGGTTGAGCAGGCGGCCCTCGTCGTTGATCATCAAAAAATCTCCCTCTCGACTGAGTAGCCCGTAGCCTACCGCTGTTTCAAACAGCCAGTGAGGGATAATATCAACGCGATGACGCAGCACCCTAAAGGGCCGCAGGTCGAGCATGATTACTGCGTTGGGGCAGTTTTCTTCCAGGGCCAGATAGCGATAGGGGTGGCTGGTGGGCACCAGATTGTGGATCGGTACCGAGGCCGCGATCGCCCCTAGATATTGGCCTCGACGGGTGACGCCGTGGAACAGGGTACAATTGCCTCGGCGCACCACCAGCACCACGTGGCGGTTATCGACGGCAATCAGAGTCAGGGAGTGATCGCCCGGCTCGGCCGGAATCGCCACCGTTACCGGAGCCGATATTTTGACTCCGGCCCCGGGCGGCATGGTGAGCTGTCGAATACAGACCCGAACGAATTCTCGGCCTGGGGCTGCTTGGCTGGTGGCAAACCAGCGACCGTTGGGGGCAACTGCCACCCCATCGGGGTAAGTGCCCTCCGCGATACAGCCCAGGCCGTGGGTCATCGACAGCAGGTGCAGTGACTCAGAGGTCACTAGCACCCCGCCCTGGGGCGTAGGCAAAAAGCCCTGCACCGGAGCGGGCAGAGTAAAGCCCTGGCTATCTTGAGGGGCGCTCATGCCCTGCTTTGCCCAGTGGTAAAACCACACCCACTGCTCGCTGCAGGTCACCAGCAGGTGCCCCTGATGGGGTAGCGCTACTAGCCCCATGACTGCGGTGGGGTGGGGCAGCGGCACCAGGGGTAGATCAGGCGCTAAATCAATATCGGGTAGCACCCTGGGGTTGGCTGGTTGGGTGAGGGTACCCTCGGCTTGGCAGGTTTTGTACAGGGCCAATAGATCGGCGCGCATGGCCTGGGCGGTGGCGTAGCGCTTGGGCAACAGCTTTTGTAGAGCCTTACGAAGGACGTGACCAAAGGGCTCTGACACCTGATCCGGCACTGTCGGGGAGCGGTTGAGGTGGGCCACCATCAGCTCCATGGGGGTACCCGAAAACGGGCGCTGGCCCAGCAGCAGCTCGTACAAAATAATGCCCACCGCGTAGAGGTCGGCGGCGGGGGGGTGCTGATTATAGAACCGCTCCGGGGCCATGTAGGCGGGGGAGCCGGTGTGGCCCACTTCAGACTGTTTGGCCTCCTGGCTGAGGCGGGCGATGCCCAGGTCAGAGACGCGCGCCACCCAGCCGCCGGGGGTTAGCTCCATGAGAATGTTTTCGGGCTTGATGTCGCAGTGCACGATGCCCTGGCCATGGGCACAATCCAGGGCGGCAAGCATGTCTAGGCCAAAGCCGAGGACTTCCTGCAGGGTCAGGGCGGTGTCGCTTTCGAGCAGCGATCGCAGCGTACCGCCCTCACAGTAGTCCAGCACCAGCTGCCGCCCGCTGACAGAATGCTCTAGGGCGTGGCAGGTGACAATGCTGGGATGCTCTAGGCTGATGAGGAACCGCAGCTCCCGCAAAAACTTGTGGGTGGGGAAGCGGTCTTTGTGGAGGTCTTTGATCGCCACCAGCGCCCCGGTTTTGCGGTGAATGGCGCAGTAGACTCGGCCAAACTGTCCGTGCCCGACCAGCCCCAGGGTATAGTATTGTGATCGCCGAATTTGCCGGGTGGGGGCCACCGTTTATTTACCCCTGCTGGACGAGGGTTTGCATGATCGCCTGGTGAGCCTGGCCGCTGGCGACCATGGCATCGACCGGGGCCAGCCGCTTTTCTAGACCCAAAATAAATCGATTGCAGTCATCGCCCTTGGCTGTGCAGCTGGTCTGTGCACAGCGCAGCTCGCGCCCGGTGAGCTGGGTAAAGAAGATTTCAATGATGCCGCGCTCTAGATCGCCTGCGGGCTTTTGACCCTGGGGTGCCGCAGCGGTAAAGGGCGAGTGCCAGATCTCCACGCCGAGAAAGCCGCGATCGCGGTAGGTAATATCCAGATGAATCTGGCCCCAGCCGTGGGTTTTCCAGCACTGCTGAAACGACTGCAAAAACTCGGCCATCGACAGGTTGGCCAGGGGCTGCTTATAGTAGTCGGCCAGCTCTTCGCAGAAGCGGGCGTAGAAATTTTTGCCCCACCAGCGGCCACAGTTGTAGAGCACCAGGTGCGACGCCTGGCCCGTTTCCTTATCTAGCCCAGAATAAATTGCCTGGATCAGGGGGTTGGGGATGGCCAGCAGGCGATCACCGCGGCGGTTTTCTAGCAGGCCGAGCTCCGTTGACCCCCTCACGTAGAGGTCTTGGGCAAAGTAGTTACCGGGCAACCGGCCATCGGTGAGTAAATCGGCAACAGAAACCATAGTGAACGTCCCTCACAGGGTGATGATGATGATGGTCGAACCCGCCACCTAAGGGCGGGGCAGGGGCAATCCCCCCGGGAAAACTTCCCAGAACTAAGCGCCTAGAGCAGCCCGGCTAGGGTGACGGTTTCGCGGGTGTCAAGCATTAGGCTCTGGGCCTTCTCTAGGCTGGGCTTGAGGAGGTTGACCTGGGCCGGGCTAAAGAGCTTGCTCAGCTGCCGATTCAGCAGTTGAAACAGCTGCTGGTCAACGGCCTGGGTTTCGTAGGCTTTCACCATTTCAGGCAGCCAGCCCTGCAACCGATCTTCCACAAAGGCATCGTCGTCGAGCAGCATGGCCATGGCCGCGTAACGCAGCACCATCAGCCCATTGCGCACGCTGCGCTCAACAAGATCCTCGGCATGCCCTCCCTGCTGCTGTAGGGCATCAGCGATGGGCTGCATAATGGCGATCTCTTGATCTCGCAGGGTGCGGTACACCGCCATCCGCTCAGGAATTGAGCTGACGTACTGGCTCAGGGTGCTGAGGTCGTTGGCGTCGAGGTAGTGCTTGTCGGGCGCGTCAAACAGAGTATCGAGCTTAAAGGTCATGGCAAAATCCTCCAGGTGTTTGGGGAGATGATCAGGCTATCTGTGGGTGAGTTGGTATGGGTGAGTTGGGCGGCTAACCAAATAGGTCAGAAAATCCGTCTAGGGTCAAATCCAGGCCAGCGTCAGCGGCGGCGGCTGGGGCGGCTTCAAGGGGCGAAATCGGCACCCCAATGGTGGGCTGACCATCCCAGGCGATGTTTTGAAAGAAGTCACCGACGGTCATGGTCATGGTCGACTCTGACCGGGCAGTGGCCCCTAGCCCAGGCAGTACGGCGGCGGCTTGTCCATCCCAAGCCACGGTTTCGAAGAAGGCCTGCACGGTTTCTTTGAGCCAGGGCTGAGCCGCATGGGAGTCAGTCTGATGGTCTAGGAGGCTCATTCTCCACCTTCCCCGGCCCGTAACCGCTTCTCAATGTCTCGGGCGTTGGCCCCTTCGTTCATCCAGAAAGAAGCGGCGTCAATGCGCTCACGGCCCCCCAGCAAAAACTTACAGTAGGTTTCGCCCATGGAGTAGCACTGAATCTCAATGCAGCTCAGCTGTTTGCGCACCATCTCAGTAAAGAAGCCCGCAAACAGACCGGCGTAGAGGTGGCACACGGGCTTGCCCACGTCGCCCAGGGTGCGAGCTACGGCGGAGTCAAACACGTTGATAAACATGAAGCCCTGTTTGCGATCGCTCATGTCGACCTCCCAGCGGCCCCAGCCCTGGGAAATGAAGGGCCACCACCAGGTTTCGAGCAAAAACATCAGGTTGGCGCGGCGGGGGCTCATGGCAAACTCGCGCTCAAACCAGGCTTCAAAGATCAGCGAATCGTGTTTGCCCCACTCCAGCCCCACGGTGTACATAATGGCGGCCGATGCGTCGCCGACCTCTTCTTGCAGCCCCTCCAGCAGGCCAATGATAAAGTCCTCGCTGGTGAGCACGTTACGGGTGTCGTTCCAGTCGGTAATGGTGCCGTAGTCGCCATTAAACTGAAAGAAATCCCGCAGGGCATAGTGGTTATGCTTCTTAGGAAATTTTTTGTGCAGACGGTGGGTGTTTTCTGTGGTCATAACCATGGTTGAACGAGCCTTGTGAGACTGTTTTCAGTGATAACTGTAATGTGCCCAAGTCTACGCACAATTAACAGTGCTCTAGGGCGATCGCCGCTATAACATTCCCTGTGCCGCTTACTCAGACAGCCTTAATTAGGGCATTGTAGCCGACTTAGCCCTGGCTTTGACGATACAAAATGTAGTATTTGTGAGTGCTACGGCA
>DAIPYU010000052.1:0-28891 GCA_036782635.1 Nodosilinea sp. CTOTU7353 | reverse complement strand
ACCTAGCCTAGAACCCCATCCCAGCCATTCTTCCTAAATCCCTACCCATCCCAGGGCAGACACATAGGTCTGCCCCTACCCATCCACCCATCCACCCATCCACCCACCCACTCCCCCTAACTCCCCTTCTCCTGCGGCAGCCAAAAGGTAAACTCACTCCCTTCCCCCAGCTCGCTCTTGACCTCAATCTTGCCCCCCTGCACCTCCACCAGACGACGGCAGATCGTCAGGCCCAGCCCCGTCCCTCCAGAACTGCGGTTGCGGGAGCGATCAGCCCGCCAAAACCGCTCAAACACGTAGGGCAGGTCGGTCTCGGCCATGCCAATGCCCGTGTCGGCCACGCTGACATAAACCCGGCCTGGCTGCTCCCAGGCATTCACCGTCACCGACCCCTTCTCGGTGTAGCGGAGGGCGTTGCCCAGCAGGTTGATCACAATTTGCTCAATGCGGCTGGGGTCGGCATGTACCGTGGGCAGGTCGGGCGGACACTGGAGCGTAATCACGACGCGATCGCTGCTGACAAACTGGTCGGCGAAGGGGCGCACCAGGGCAGTTAGCAGCGGGCACAGGGCCACCGTTTGGGCCTGAATGGGGAGATAGCCTGCCTCTAGCTTGGACAGCTCTTGCAGGTCATTTACCAGGCGTTGTAGACGGGTGGTCTCCCCCGCTAGCCGCTGATAAAGCTCTGGCTCAGGGGTGACGGTACCGTCGGCTAGCCCCTCTAGGTAGCCGTGGATGATCGTCAGCGGGGTGCGCAGCTCATGGGTAAGGTCGCCAATCAGCTCGCGGCGGTGCTGTTCGACCCCCTCCAGGTCTGCCGCCATGCGGTTAAAGCTGCTGGCCAGCCGCTGAATCTCCAGAATTTCCGAGGGTGGCACGCGCTCATTTAGATGGCCTGCGGCAAATGATCGCGTCACCTCAGTCATTTGGTCGAGCGGTCGAATAATGCGCCGCGACACCAGGTAGCTCAACCCCCCGGCGGTGCCGCCGCCGACCAAAATAGCCCACAGCATGCCCCGACTCCAGGCCGCCTCAAACCCCTTCACCAGCTGGGTGCGACGCTGAACGCTGAGCACCCCATTTTCGTAACGCTCTAGGGAAATGACAAACAGGCGGGGCGTGTAGAGCCGACCAATGACGGCCAGGGTCAAAATGCCGACCCCCATCACCGCCAGGTGAGATAAAAATAGACGACTACGCAGGCTAACTTTGGCCATGGCACAGAAAACTCAGAGACTAGCCTAGGGCATTGACAGGTGAGATTCCTAGGTTAGACCAGGCTAGAGTGTTCCAGCTAAAACTCATCCAGAGTTTTACGGCAACAGGCCCAGCGGGCCGAATTTGCCACCTCAAAGGGGACGTTTATTTAGATGGAATACTCTAAGCGGGAGTGTTTTGTAGATCAGGCTGTTCTTCGGGCAAAATCGCCCCTTCCACGGGGCAGACCTGAAGACAAATGCCGCAGTCTATGCAGGTTGAAAAGTCGATCCAGTACCAGTCGGTACCCTTAGTATTTTTGCCCGGCCCCTCATGGATGCAGGCTACGGGGCAGGCATCGACGCAGTCGGCTACCCCTTCACAGACGTTCGTCACAATGGTGTGGGCCAAAATTTCTCCTTAAGGACGTAGAACAGTACGACGACCCCGGCTGCCAGAAGTTTTTCCAGGCGGCGTTTACACACCAGACTCTGGGCTAGAACTCTGGGCTAGAACTCCGGGCTAGAACTTTGCTCTAGAGCAAGGTGCCAGAACAAGAGCCAATCCCCAGGTTAGTAGAGGGCTTCAATATCTGGCAACCCGTCGGGGCCAATCCAGGCGATGCGGCTAATGCGGCGCTGGCGGGCCAGGTCGCGGGTGGCGGCGGGCGACTCATCGGGGGCCAGGTGCACCTCAGCGCGTACCAGACTGGCGGAGGTGCGCAAGGTTTGAGCATAGGTAAAGGCTGCCGCCGTCGCCTGGGGAGCAGTCGGCACCACTAGCCAGTCGCTGGGCGGCGTGTCCTGGGGCAGGTAGCCGGTAGACAGCAGCGCCTGGTGCAGCGAATCGATGTTGAGCACAAAGCCAATGCCCGGAAACCCCTTGCCCTCGCCCTGAAACAGGGCGAGCAGGTGGTCGTAGCGGCCTCCCTGACCGAGCACTTGGCATCCCTGGTCGGGGCCACTCACCACCTCAAACACCAGGCCGGTGTAGTAGTCAAAGGGCTGAATCAGGCTCAGATCTAGGGTCAGTGACGGGGAGGGGCGATCGCCCTCGCCCCCGCTGACCTCCCGCACCATCGCCACCAGCGATTTCAGCTGTTCCACAGCCGCCTGCACCTCCGGCTCTAGCGGCAGCTGCCCTAGGGACTGGAGCACATCCTCGGGTTGACCCCGCAGGTCGAGCAGCCCAAGGGCATGCTGGCGCAGCTCTGGCGCTAGGGCCATTTCCTCTAGGGCTACCCGGTCAAGGGTCGCCAGGGCCTGGCGCACGGCCTGCCGCTGATCGGCGGCAAAGGGGGCTAGCAGCGCCTGGGTCAGCTGAGCATCGCCCAAGATCAGGCAGCAGGAGTCAAGATGCAGGTTGTGCAGGCAGTCCACCAGCAGCAGGAGGGCTTCGGCGTCGGCCACGGTAGCCCCTGCCCCCAGTAGCTCAACCCCGGCCTGATAAAACTCCTGCTGGCCGCCGTGGCTGCCCTGGCTGGCCTGGCGAAACACATTGGCGTTGTAGTACAGCCGCTGAGGATAGGTCACCCGGGCTAGACGGGTGACAGCCGTGCGGGCAATGGAGGCCGTGAGCTCGGGCCGCAGCCCCAACCGCTTGCCCCCAGAGGGCTGTAGCTCAATGACAGCTGCTTGATCGATGGCCCCACCGGCCATTAGCGTCTCCATTCGCTCCACGGTAGAGGTAATGATGCGGTGGTAGCCCCAGCGCTGAAACACCTGCTCTAGGCGGGTTTCGATCCAGTGTTTTTGAGCCACATCAAGGGGCAACAGATCCCGGGCACCGGCAGGAGGTTGGTAGGTGATCACTTTTTCTTGCCTCCAAACAGACCAAAGAAGCCGCCGCCTTTCTCGGAAGACTTAGACTTAGACGCCTTTGCATCAGCAGCTTTGGCTGAGGAAGACTTGGCCGTGCTGGAAGCTGAGCCAGCTTTCTCAACTCGGGCCTGCACTGCCAGGGCGCGCTCATCTTCAGGGTTGATCTCAATCGCTCGCTTGGCATGGATGCGAGCCATTTTGCCCTGCCCTGCCTTGAGGTAAAGGGCCGAGAGATAACTGTGGCAGACGCCGCTGCTGGGATAGGTCTTGACTGCATCCCGCAGTTCTAGAATGGCTCGGCTATAGTCTCTATTTTGCTCGTAATCTTGAGCGCGGTTGATATAGCTCTCTAAAATCGCGGCCTGGTTTTTGCGCGGCGTAGGCGTTGCGGTGGCCGGGGGAGCCGCAGCGCCTGGCTGAGTCGACGGGCGGTGGGTTGTGCTGTTGGGCGCGCTGTCGCTAGAGTTGCTGCGGTAGAGGTAAATAAGATTTAGCTCGCTGAGTTCGCCGATCACCTCAGAGACTGCTTCTAGTTGTTCAAACTGACGCTCGGCCAAACTATTGACCGCCTTGCGGTAGGCGGCATCGACACTGGGGGCCTTGAGCAAATCCTGGGCCACGGCTGAGGTGACCGTTGGGGCCGTGCCGGTTCGTCGCAGCGACTGCCCCTTGAGCTTGAGCACCAGCTGGTGTTCGGTGCTTGACTTTTCCTGGCTGAGGGCTTCATAGGCGGGGTTGACCAACTTGGAGAGCACCTCGCTAGCCTTCTGAGCATCCGCCGCTGTGGCCCCCGATAGGCTATCGGGGTGAAGCTTGCGGGCAATGGTCAGATAGCGTTTGCGCACGATTTTGGCATCGGCGGTGACGGGTATCCCCAGCACCGCATGATGGTCGTCGAAGTCAAGTTGAAACAGCCCTTGATCTGGTTTCATAGTCGCTTGCCCGAGGTATGGCTCAGAGGACATAAGATACTGCAATTACTGCAATTCTTCTAAATATAGCGGTGGCCAGTTCGCTTAGGACATCGGTAACCATCCCTGACGGGAACTCGGTTGGCGAACTGGCCGATAGCCATCACCCCAGAAAGTTTGGTATGTCCTAACCATGCTGACGGTGGCTATCAACCCAATCCAAGTCTAGACGTGGAGTTCTGCCTGGGGAAACCCACAGCTCTCGAGCTAGGGTTGGGGTCTGTTTAACTCTACTCAGCCAACCTCAGTTTAACCATCCCTATCCGCTTTTATTGGATATTGCGTTGGGCTGAGCTGAGGGTGGCGGTGGCCAGGGGCCACAGGTAGCTCAACCGCCTGGCTCAAACGTTTGGCTCAAACGTTTGATAGGGAGGGCAGCACCAGCGGTTTAACTTGCCCTAGAGTGTGGCTGATCGCCCCGTGCAGATGGCCGTTGGTGGCCAGCAGTCGCCCGGCCATCACGTCTAAGGGAGAGCCATCGTAGGCGGTAACCTGGCCCCCGGCTTCGCGCACCAGGGCGATGCCCGCCGCGATATCCCAGGGGGCTAGGCCCCGCTCCCAGTAGCCGTCTAGGCGACCGCAGGCGACGTAGGCCAGGTCGATAGAAGCGGCACCGCCCCGACGTACCCCCTGGGTCAGGTGGGTGAGGTGGCAAAATTCGGCGTAGTTGTTGTCGGGGGTTTCGCGGCGATCGTAGGCGAACCCAGTTACCAGCAGGCTCTGGGCCAGCTGGTCGGTGGCCGATACACGGATGGGGCGGCGGTTAAGGGTGGCCCCCAGGCCAGCGGCCGCCCGAAATAAATCTCGGTGGATGGGGTCATAGATCACCCCCAGCACGGGTTCGCCCTCCGCCAGCAGGCCAATGGATACGGCGCAGAAGGGGTACTGGTGGGTGTAGTTGGTGGTGCCGTCTAGGGGGTCGATGGCCCACAACAGAGATGCGTCGGGGTTGCCCTGGGCACCCGACTCTTCGGCTAAGATGCCGTGTTCAGCGGGCAGGTGACGGGCCAGCACCGCCATCACAGTTGCCTCTGCCCCTCGGTCGGCCTCGGTGACCAAATCGCCGGGTCGACCCTTTTCATCAATGGTGGTGAGGTTGCCCCAGTGGTGCTGGAGTACGGCCCCGGCGGCTAGGGCCGCCTCGGTGGCGCTGTCTAGCCAGCGCTGTAGATCAGACTCAGGGGGCATGGGCATAGGGCAGCTAGATTAGGGACGGTGAAATATTGATTGGGCCAGAATATTTAGCCAGAATACTGGGGCAGCATACCTGGCTACGGGAGACTAGTCACAGAAGACTAAGGTGATTTCTAAGGAACTTTCTTCCTAATAGTGGGCAATGCCCACCCTACGACGGTCACCTTTGCTAGATAAAGCGGGAATCTTATTTTCTGGAAATCTTCTAACCACAGGAGGCCGATTAATCTTCCTCTAGGGGAAGAGCGGTGCGCACCTTGCCCTTGCCAAAGTAGCGACCAAACTGCAGTTCGTAGACTTCGTCTTCATCTTGGGTTTCGGCGTGGATGGGGCTGCGGGGGTAGCTGACGCACAGCAGAGCGTAGCCCTGGCGGCGCAGATCGGGCGACAGCCCCATGGCTTCAGGCTGTTCGACTTCTCCTGAGAGCAGGCGAACGGCACAGGTGGTGCAGGCACCATTGCGGCAGGCAAAGGGCAGCTCTACTCCCTGGGCCTCTGCCGATTGCAGAATGTAGCGGTCTTCTGGCACCTCTACTGTGAACATGCGCCCGGTTTGGCGGTGGTGAACGGTAACGGTGTGGGTGCGGACCATAGGGCGGTGGGTGACGTCAAAACAATTTATTGAGGAGCGGCGGGTGCGTTTCGCGCAGCGATCCCTCCGGGAATCACCCCCAGGCAGGTTCAAAGCCAGGCTCTGCTGTTATGGTCGCATGAAAAATTCCCCGCTGACAAATTGGCCCTATCCATCCCACGAATCCGACCAAGTCTCTGTTTTCTGGCACCATTGTTTGCTACGATAACCACTCAGCGGTGATTTACCGCCCCCTGGAGAGATGGCCGAGCGGTTGAAGGCGCAGCACTGGAAATGCTGTTTAGGGGTGACTCTAACGAGGGTTCGAATCCCTCTCTCTCCGTTCTTTGATGATAGGTATGCAGGGTATACGGTTTAAGGTGTGCGGCGCACGGCCTGCCTTGAACCGTATACCTTGTACCTTAAACCCCAGGCAACTAACCCCTGTCACAATCAACGGATCAAAGCCAAAACCTACCTACGGCCACTGCCCCGTGTTGGCTGGTACGGCGCTGCGCCGACGGGCTTGGCGCTGGCTAGCCAGGCGCTCTAGGCTGAGGGAAATTACGCCCAGGGTGACTAATGTTATCCCCATCCACTGAATGAACAGCAGGGTAGATTTCTCACCAGGGGTAATTAGGTAGGCCATTATAGCGGTCACCACCGGCCCGCTGGCGGCCACAATAGAGGCCTGAGAGGCCCCCAGCAGCTTGACGCCGTAGTTGTTAAACAGGTAGCCCAGCAGGGTTAGCAGTCCTAGCACCGCCGCCCCCAGGTAGAGGCTCAGGGAACTGGTGGGTTCGCCGGGGTCGAGGCCAAAGAAAGACCCCACGATTAAAATTACGCTGGTCAATATAAAGATGGTGGAAAACTGAAGCAGGCTGACCGATACCGGGTGCAGGCGCCTAAAGCTCAGCTGCATAGACACTAAAAATAGCGCAAAGGCGACGCTGGACAGCAGGGCTGCACCCACTCCCCACAGAGAGACCCCGTTGCCGCTGAGGTCAGAGTAAATGCGGGGCAGGGCGGTAAAGACAATGCCCATGGTGATGGCAAACATCACTACCAGGCGCAGGGGGGTGGGGCGATCGCCAAACAAAAACCAGGCCAATGGTACGGTGATCAGCGGGTACATAAACAGCAGCGTCACCGCTACCCCTGGGCCAATATCGGCGATCGCCTTATAGATCAGCACCTGCGACAAAAACAAAAATCCACCGCTGGCTAGCACCTGCACCAGGGGGCGGCGGTCGATATTCTGAAAGAGCTGGCGCAGATCATCGCCCACCCGAGGATACAGCCGGGGAGCGACTAGGGCCAGCAGGGGTACCACCACTACCATGCGCAGCCACAGCAGCAGCAGCGAGTTGGGAATGGTCAAGGGCAAGACCCCTTCTACGGGAATGCGCCCAAGGATTTGGCCGCCGTAGCCAATCACCCCCACCACCACATTGTGCAGCGACAGGGCCAAGGTCGAGAGCACCACCATTAGCAGCCCCGCCTGAAGCCGAGCGGTGCTGATGCGATCGCCGCCTAGGCCAGCGGTATCGTCTTGAGCGGCTGCGCTGTAGGGCGGAGTCACAGTGGTTTGGGAACCGGCGTTTTGAGCACCCCCTGGCTGTGGCCGGTGGGATGAGTTGGGCAGCGGTAGCCGCCGGCCGGTCGCTGACTGGGAAGCGCCGGCAGGGGCATAGGCGGCTGGGGGTTGTGGCCCTCGATAGGTCCTAGTCGGTAGGGCTGGGCCTGGCGCTGAGCCGCTGGCCATGGCCCGATGATCTGACGGAGCTGAAGCACTGTGACCGTTGCGGGCGGCTGCAGGGGGAATCAGCTGGGTTTGCAGCTGCTGGCTCAGCCGGGTGACTAGGGCATCTAGCAGGGCCTCTCCCTGCTGCTCTAGGGTCTGCATGCGGTTGATCTGCTGGGAGAGGCTGCTGTGGTAGCTGGTGAGATCTTGCTGGAGCGAGGCCAGAGCGTTTTGCAGGGTGGCATCAAGGGCAACCACGGTCTGGCTGGCGTTGACCAGGGGGGCGAGCGCTTCCTGATGAGAGGTGGTCAGCTGCGGGGCGGGGGGGGTGGTGATGACGGTCTCCAGGCGTCCCTGGAGATGGCTGGCCAGGGCGATCGCCAGGCGCTTGGCCCAGGCCTGCTGCTGGGCAATTTGTTGCTGGCTGAGGGCTTCGACGTAGGTGATTTGCAGTTGGCGGTGCTGGCTCTGGAGGGTTTCAAAGTCACCTTCGAGGGCTTCGATATCGGCCATCAGCCGCTGCTTGTGGGCCTGAAGGTGGTCAATGTCGCTCGCCAGATGACTGGTGACTTGCTGGCGCAAAGACTCCAGGTCTTGCCCCAGCAACCGCAAAACAGCCTCAGCCGACGGGGGATGGGTCGGTGAGTTGGTGGGGAGAGAATCGGGTTGGTGGTCAGCAGGCCCCATGGTGTCTATCTCTGGTGATGCGTTCTGTAATGCAAGCTGTGATGCAGATTCTGATGCGGCCGTTCTGGCACCTTGTTTTGGCGCTATCTTCGGGGACGGATGCCTTTGGGGATGGGTTTATCGTGCCATATCCCCAGCGCCTATCCTAGGCAAGCGGGCAGGCAGCTCAGCCAGCCCCGCTATTTCAAATGCTAGTATTGTGCTCAAAAATCTCAAAAAGATCTCTAGTAGAGCCAAATTTAAGATGACGAGGGCTGGCCCAAAGCTGCGGTTGATCGGGGAATTTCTTAACGCCAGATTGTCTCAACGCATTGCCTACTGGGTGTTTCTAAGCATTGTGGTGATCGAGGCGGTGATTTTGGTGCCCTCGGTGTTGCGGCGGGAGCGCGAGCTGCTGGGCTACCTGCGATCGCTCTCCACGACCCAGGCGCTGGGGCGGCTAGATGCGGCCATCCTAGCCGATCTCCAAGACGAAATGCTGGTGGATTACCTGCAAGGTATTCAGACCAATGAGGTGATTTTGGGCGGTGCCATCTATGATCTCGACGGTACCCAGGTAGGCGGCTTTGGGGAGCGTCCCCAGCTTACCCTGGGCGAGAGTTATCTGGGGCAAGGGCAATACTACCGCCGCCAGCAGCGCTACGACGCCGCCTGGGAGATGCCCCCCCTGCGCGATCGCTACGTGCTGATCGTGCGCCACGATGCCGCTGGGGTGCAGCGAGAATTTTTTGCCTTTATAGGTCGCATCGCCGGGCTGGTGGTGATTATCTCGGTGTTTGTCACTGGGGCGACCCTGGTGGTGCTGCGGCGTCTGGTGATCAAGCCGATCATGCTGCTGCGTCAGGATCTGCTCACGGCGGGGCGCGCCATTGGTGACGACCGCGACACCCAGACCCTCAGGTTTGAGTCGCTGCCCTATGCCCGGGCCGACGAACTCGGGGATGTGATCACCGCCTTTGAGCAGATGTTTGGGCAAATTACCGCCGCCGTGGCCACCCGCAAGCAGAGTGAGACTCGGTTTCGTACTCTGGTAGAGCAGGCCGTAGACGCATTTTTTGTCGTTGACGCCGCCGGTCGCATTGTCGACGTCAACCAAAACGCCTGCGACAGCCTGGGCTACAGCCGAGGCGAGCTGTTGCAGCTGTCGGTGATCGACATTCAAACCACCTACAGTCAGGCTGACTTTGACACCCTGTGGCGGCAGATGCGGCCAGGGTTGCCCCAAACCCGAGAGGGCTGGCACCAGCGCAAAGATGGCACGGGCTTTCCGGTGGAGGTGCGCCTGGGGCTGCTAGAGACCGGCGGTGATCGCTACGGGCTGGCCCTGGCGAGGGATATTAGCGATCGCAAAGTCTCCGAGGCGGCCCAGGTTCGCCTGGCCGAAATCGGTGAGTTGGCCGCTATGATTGTCCACGAGGTGCGCAGCCCCTTAACCACGGTGCTGCTGGGCCTAAATTCATTTCGCACCCTCGATCTGCCGGAGCGGTTTCAGGCCCGCCTGACCCTGGCCCTCGAAGAATCAGAGCGCCTGCAAAAGCTGCTCAACGAAATTCTGCTGTACTCCCGCGACCCCGCCCTCGATCTAGAACCCGTTGACATCAATGGCCTGGTGCAAACTCTGGTGCCGACCCTAGGCCAAGACCTAGAGCAGCTTGACTCCGGGGCTAGCCCCCTGGTCGTCGTTGCCGTCCTGGAGCACCCGGTGATGGTTCGGGGCGATCGCAACAAGCTCAAACAGGTCTTCATCAACCTGATCACCAATGCCCAGGAGGCCTGCCCTGGTGATGACACTATTACTTGGGTAGTGCAGCCTCCGGCAGCGGGCCAGGTTACGATCACCGTTCACAACGGCGGGGCAGCGATCGCCCCCGAGGTGCTGCCGCTGCTGACTCGGCCCTTTTTTACCACTAAGCCGTCGGGCAACGGCCTGGGTTTGGCCATCACCAAGCGCATTGTAGAGGCCCACCAGGGTCAGTTGGTGATCGCGTCTTCGGCGGAGTCAGGCACCACCGTATCGCTACACCTACCCGTCATCGAGCCAAAAAATGCTCAACTATAGCGATGAATACGGCCAGAAAAATCTAAAAAGCGTCTAGATCGAGAGCCTTAGAACCACCCTCTTCAATCAACAGCAAAATTCTGCCCAGCTGCGACCAGATCAGCAGAGCGCTGAGCAACGTCATCGGTGCGCCCATAGCATAGGCAACCGGAGCCGAAAACCCAAATAGCTGAATGCCGGAGGCCAGAAATACGCAAACACCAGCACAGATGCCAAAGAATGGAATCTGGAGCCGAGGACCGCGCAGGGTGGCTAGAATGCGGGTAGATCGCCTACTATTCCACTCGTTAACCGACTGCTGCAGGGCGGTGCTAAAGGCATAGCCTGACGTGACCGCAGCCAAAAAGCCTGCAAAAAATAAGACGTAGGGCGGTTGTGGGTACACAGGCGTAGAAAATAAAACAACAGATTACTTCACCTAATTATAGGGGAGAGTTGCGCCCAGGCTGACATCTCCAGACCCTAGGCCCATAACCCCTAGGCCCGCAGCGCCTGACGCAGATCGCCCACCACGGGCACCAACTCCTCCGCCCGCTCTAGGGAATAGTTGGTGAAAGCACCCCAGGCTACCCCCATCACCTTATCGAAGGTGATGTCATGTTTAACCAACGCCCACAGCCGCTGCACCTCCTGGGTGTGGAGGCGATCATCCTCGGTGAGGGCCAGCACGATCATCTGGCGCAGATTGGCGCCCTCCTCAGACACCAGGTAGCTCAGGCCCAGACCGGCGGTCGGCAGTAGGTCAAAGCCGGTGTCGCCCTGGGCGATCGCCAGCATATTCTCTAGCCGATGCCACTGGAGCTGACCATCTTGGAACAGCACCTCTAGCAGCCGCTGGCGCAGGGCCGGGGTCTCGCCCAACAGTAGACGGCGGGCCACGTAGGGATAGGCTACATTGATGATTTTAAACTCGGGGTTAAGGCTCAGGGCCAGCCCTTCCTGGGTTACCAGGGAGCGAATGATCAGGGCAAACTTGGCCGGTACCCGAAACGGGTACTCGTACATCAGCTCGGAGAACTGGTCGGTGACGGTCTTAAAGTTAAAGTCGCTCACTTTGGCACCGATGGCATCGCCCAGCACTCGCTTGAGGGCAGGCACAATGGGGGCAAGCTCGATTTCTGGGGTCAAGAAGCCCAGCCGCACAAAGTCCCTACCCAGGCTGTCAAAATCCTGGTTGATCAGGTGAACCACCGCATCCACCAGGGCCTCTTTGGTGATCTGATCGAGCTGATCCATCATGCCAAAGTCGATGTAGGCCATGCGCCCATCGGCCAAGGCAAACAGGTTGCCGGGGTGGGGGTCGGCGTGAAAAAAGCCAAACTCCAGCAGCTGCCGCAGGCCCGCCGTCACCCCAATCTCAATTAGGCGGTCGGGGTCGAGATCGCCCTGCTGCAGCGCCACCATGTCGGTGAGCTTACAGCCGTCGATCCATTCTAGGGTGAGCACTCGGTGACTACAGTAGGACCAGTAGATCGCTGGCACCTTAACTGTGGGGTCATCTTTGAAATTGGCGGCGAACCGCTCGGCGTTGTGGCCCTCGTTGAGGTAGTCGATTTCCTCAAACAGCTTGGTGCCAAACTCATCCACAATTAGAGTCAGGTCGTGGCCCAGGTTGAGGGGCAAAAACTTCCCCAGCCAGCCAGCGGCCCAGCGCATCAGATACAGGTCGCGGCACAGCAATGGCCGCAGGTGAGGCCGCTGTACCTTTACCGCCACCTCTTCTCCCGAAAACAGCCGCCCTCGGTACACTTGGCCCAGACTGGCCGCCGCCACGGGCAGCGGCGATAGGGCGCTAAAAATTTCCCTAGGGCTGTAGTCTAGCTCCGCTTCAATAATGGCCATGGCCTCAGGCGTGGGGAAGGGCGGCAGCTGGTCTTGCAGCTTGGTGAGCTCGTCGAGAAAGTCTTGGCGCACCAGGTCGGGCCGAGTTGAAAGCGCCTGACCCACCTTAATAAAAGCTGGCCCCAGGTTGGTTAGCACCCGGCGCAGCTGAGCGGCGCGGCGGGGGCGATTTTTATTTTCTTGGTTAAGCCAGCGATCCAGCCGCAGGCCCAGGGCGAAGGTGCCCAACCACCACAAAATCTGTAGGACTCGCCAGCCCAGGGTGCCTACCCGCCAGCGAAAATAGCGCGCGATCGCCGCTGCGTCGTAGGTGCCCATCAAAGCCGGATCTATCGGTGCCACTGCGCCAAATACCCCTTGCGTTACGGTTCGGTGCTCAGTTGACGGGGGCCAATCGCTAGCCAACCATGGCTGTTAGCCGACCTGACAGGCGAGACGGCGAACGGCAGTTAAACCCCTAAGAGTATTCCATCTAAATAAACGTCCCCTTGAGGTCGCAAACTCGGCCCGTTGGGCCTGTTGCCGTAAAACTCTGGATAAGTATTTAGCTGGAACACCCTAAACCGGGTTACCCCTAGACTGTGTTAATTTACCTTAAATATAGTATAGGAAACTACAAACAACTTTAACCATTCCCAGCTGCCCTGTTTGGTCTCGCCCTGGGCGCGATCGCCAGACCCGTAGCCTAAAGGGGCAGCCCCAATGGGGAGCCTCAGGGCCTAGCAATACTGGGCTGCCTTGAGGCCCACCTGCGCCAGGGCAGTCTTCAGGGTCTGCACCACTTGCAGCTGTCGATCTGCCCCCAGCTCAGGAAACATCGGCAGCGAGAGCACCTGATGGGCCGCCATTTCAGCCTTGGGGAGGTCGCCCGGCTGATAGCCCAGGTGCCGATACACGGGCTGGAGGTGCAGCGGCACCGGATAATACACCATCGGAATTACCCCCGCTTCTCGCATGGCCTGCTGTAGCTGATTGCGCTCTTGCCCCTCGGCGGTGGCCTGGGGCAGGCGCAGGGTGTACTGGTTCCACACCGACCGACCAAAGGTGACATCCTGGGGGCATACCACTTCGGCCACCGGCGCTAGCAGGCTGTGGTAGCGCTCGGCCACCTCGCCCCGGCGCTGGTTCCAGGTATCTAGATGACGGAGCTTAATCGCCAAAATAGCGGCCTGGATCGAGTCTAGGCGGCTGTTGATGCCAATCGCCTCATGGTGATATCTAACCCGGCTGCCGTGCTCCCTCAGCATACAGGCGGTAGCCGCCAGGTCTGGGTCGTTGGTGGTAATGGCGCCGCCATCGCCGCAGCCCCCCAAATTTTTAGTTGGAAAGAAGCTAAAACAGCCCGCGTGGCCAATCCGCCCGACCTGCTGCCCCATCCATTCGGCACCGGTGGCCTGGGCACAGTCTTCAATCACCGCGAGGTCGTAGCGGGCGGCTAAATCCATCACCGGCCCCAGGTCTACAGGGCGGCCAAACAGGTGCACCGGCATGATGGCTCGGGTGCGATCGCCCACCGCCGCCTCCAGCTTAGCCACGTCTAAATTAAAGGTGTCGAGGTCAATGTCCACAAACACCGGCGTCGCCCCCACGGCGCTAATCGCCTCCGCCGTGGCAATAAAGGTAAAGGGCGAGGTGATCACTTCATCCCCGGCCCCAATGTTGAGGGCGCGTAGGGCCAGGTAGAGGGCGTCGGTGCCCGAATTGCATACAATACAGTGCTCAGTGCCCACGTAGTCGCCAAAGGCCTGGGCAAAGGTCTCGACAATGGGGCCATTGATGTATTGCCCGGAGGCCAGCACCTCGGCCACAGCGGCATTGACGTCGGCTTGAATTGTTTGAAACTGCTCCGTCAGATCAACAGGAGGAATTACACTCACTCGCTCACACTCACCTAGTGGATAGGCTTAGTTTACCGTACCCCCAGGCTGCACCGGAGGGGACTATTTTCTCTTGTATTTAATGACGGCGATCGCCCCCCGACCGTTCCGCCTCGAACGCCGGTACAGAAACCCGGTTTCTGGGCCAGAAGGCCAGTCATATCCTTAGAACAGCGACAGAGGAACCGGGTTCTTAGCCATACTTTACTGATGCTCTAGGCCTTTTCATCAAGGCCCTGTCGTAAAGGCCTTTTAATTGCTTTGCCGCCGATGGGTGTCTCTGGGTCTTGGTCCCTGCTCTATCTAGACCTGCTCTGTCTAAACTGGCTCTATCTATAATCTTTTTCCCTGTTCAGGAACTGCCTCCCTTGACTGACCTTTCCCTTCTGTCCTGTGCTGCCACTAACCATGTCCCCCACGCCGATGGCGGCAATCGCGAGAGCACCCACAACCGCTGGATGGCCCGGTGTCGAGAGCTGGCTCAGCGGGCCGCCGGACAGACCGCGCCCAACCCCCTGGTGGGGTGTGTAGTGCTCAACCAGGGGGTGGTCGTGGGGGAAGGCTTTCACCCACGAGCGGGGCAGCCCCACGCCGAAGTCTATGCCCTAGCCCAGGCGGCAGAAAAAGCCCGGGGTGCCACCCTCTACGTCAATCTTGAACCCTGTAACCACACCGGACGCACCCCCCCCTGCACCGAAGCCGTGATTAGCGCCGGGGTTAGCCAGGTGGTGGTGGGTATGGTTGACCCCGACCCACGGGTTTCAGGCACAGGCATTCAGCGCCTGCGCCAGGCCGGCATTGAGGTGGTGGTGGGCATTGACGAATCGGCCTGTCAACGCCTCAACGAAGCCTTTGTGCAGCGGGTGGTTTACCAACGCCCCCTGGGGCTACTCAAATACGCCATGACCCTAGACGGCAAAATCGCCGCCACCGGGGGGCATAGCGCCTGGGTCACCGGCCCCCCGGCCCGCGCTGCCGTGCATCAGCTGCGGGCCACCTGCGACGCGATTGTCGTTGGCGGCAACACGGTGCGCCACGACAACCCTCGCCTCACCAGCCACGGCCAGGGCCACAACCCCCGCCGCGTGGTGATGAGTCGTCGCCTCGATCTGCCCGCCCAGGCAAATCTATGGAATACGGCGATCGCCCCCACCCTGGTGTTTACCACCTCAGAGGCCGACCCAGCCCGACGTCAAACCCTGGTGGAGCAAGGCGTAGAGGTGATAACGCTGCCTGCCCTATCGCCTAAAACCGTCACCCAACATCTCTACGCCCAGGGCTGTGCCGCTGTGCTCTGGGAATGTGGGGGGCAGCTCGCCGCCCAGGCTCTCTGTGATCGGGTGATTGACAAGCTGTGGGCCTTTGTCGCCCCTAAGCTGGTGGGAGGGCCAGAGGCTCCTACCCCCGTGGGCGAGCTGGGCATTCGGCAGATGGATATGGCCCTGGCGCTAGAGCGAACGACCTGGCGCACCCTCGGCGACGACCTACTGTTGCAGGGGTACTTGGTAACCCCACAGCACTAAAGGCGGGTATCTTCTTTCCTGAAAATCTCCTAGGGATAAATGCGCACCAGGCGGGGAATGTCATAGGCAAGTTCTCGATGGCGCATGTAGGTGTCCAGCACCAGCCGCAGGTCGTCCTTGCCGCGAAATGACTCAATGCGGTGGCATACCTCGCCCTGGTCAAACATCATTAGGGTAGGCAGATTTGAAAGGCGATAGGTGGTGGCCAGGCGAAAATTGTCGTCGGCGTTGACGTCAAATAGGCGCACCTGGCCTTCCCACTCAGCCTGAAAACCCTGCAAAACCGGAGTGATACGCTTGCAGAGACCGCACCAGGGTGCCCAGAAATGCACCAGTACGAGCAGTCTTGATTCCAGTACGTTTGCTCTAAACGTGGCTTCGCCAAGAGTCATTGACATTAATATGTGTAAAGAAAATTTTGTAAAGAAATTAAACGCTAGGCAAAGTAAATTGCCGGGAAAATCCGGCGGGTGTGATCAGAACTTTTCCTGAGCACACCACTTACCTATCACCTGTTGGGATCATTGTAGACCAGTTGAGAATGGAAGTTAATGGGCAGAATTAGGGATTGTGCCAGATCCCTAACACAACTTTTTCCTGGGCTATGGGGATGGGAGCTATACAGAAGCATGGGCGTCACCTTGAGGGCTACATAAGGCCGAAGTCATCGCCCAAGAGTACTAATCAGTCGGGGGCGATCACCGTTCCCCTAGCAGCGTAGGGGCTGCTGGCTCTGGAGCAGAGCGAGAGCCTCAGCCGCTGGTAGGGGCTTTGCAAAGTAATAACCCTGGCCGTAGTCGCAGCCTTCTTGGCGCAGCATGGCCACCTGGGTTGCGGTCTCTACCCCCTCCGCCACCACATCCATGCCCAGCTGCTGGCCCAGGGTCAAAATAGTGTGAATAATGGCTCGGTCTTCTTTGCTCTTCTCCAAGCGACCCACAAATGATTTATCCACCTTGAGGGTATCCATGGGAAAGCGGTGCAGATAGCTCAGAGACGAGTAGCCGGTGCCAAAGTCATCGATCGCCAGTTTTAGATCGAGAGACTTGAGCTTTAGCATCAGGTCAATGGCGGCATCCACATCTCCCATCACCATACTTTCAGTGATCTCTAGCCGCACGCAGTGGCCGTCTACCTCGGTGTCCCGCAGGGCGGCTTCAATTTGGGCGATCAAATCGGTTTGCCCAAATTGACGGTTGGACAGGTTAATGCTCATGGTCAGATGCCGGTAGTGGGGAAACTGGTCGTGCCACTGGTGCAGCTGCCGACAGGCCTCTCGAAAAATCCACTGCCCCAGGGCCATGATCAAGCCCATTTCCTCCGCCGCCGGAATAAATGCGCTGGGCAGCACAAATCCCCGCTCCTTTTGGTGCCACCGCACCAGGGCCTCAAACCCGGCCAGCTCCCTGGTCTTAAGGTTCATAATCGGTTGGTAGTAGAGCAAAAATTCCTGGTTGTCGAGGGCGCTAATCAGGTCGCTTTCGAGCTGGAGACGGTTTACGGCCTCCGTCAGCATGCCGGCGGCAAACACCTCAAAGCGCGACTTGCCCAGGGCCTTAGCCCGATACATCGCCGTGTGGGCATCGCGCAGCAGGTCTACGGGCTTGTGCTCTAGCCCTGGCTGGCTGATGGCTACCCCAATGCTCAGAGTGCTGGGTAATTTTTGGCCGTGCAGGGTCAGCGGTTCTGAGAGGGCGTACTGGAGCTGATCCATTAGCTCTCCAGCGCTGACGCTGGGCAGGTGAGTGAGCAGCAGGGCAAACTCATCGCCCCCGACCCTGGCCACCTGGGCCTCGGGGGGCACGTGGTGCACCAGCCGCTGGGCCATCACTTGGAGGACTTCGTCTCCCACCTCGTGGCCCAGGCTCTCGTTGATCACCTTAAATCGGTCAATGCCCATAAAGGCCACAATTACGGGTGGCTCGTCGGGCTGGCGGTGGTGCAGGGCCTGCTGAATAATGCCCATGAAGGCTTCTCGGTTAGGTAGCCCGGTGAGCGAGTCATAGGTGGTGCGATAGAGCAGCTTGTAGGCCATCACGATGGCCGTGGCGATCACCATGCCGGCGGCGGGTTCGGCGATTGGGAACCACACCAGGCTGTTGATCCCCAGCCCGCCCACCCCCACCAGCCCGGCCCCCAGCAGCCCGGCGGAGATCAGTAATACGCTCGGGCGTCTGATCGCCCAAGCTAAGCTGCCAGCCGTCAAGCACCAGCTCCACAGCCACAGCCCCTCGGCCCAGGCGGGCAAAAAGCGATAGAGGGCTGGCCCCCCGGCAACCACATCGAGCAGCTGCCGAACCATCTGGCCGTGGATGACGACTCCCGGCATCGTCAACTCGTCATTTTGGTTAAAGCTAAAAGGGGTGTAGAATCGATCCTTAAGGCTGGCGGCGGTGGTGCCAATCAGCACAATGTTGTCGGTCATCCAGTTGGGGTCAAACTGGCCGCTGAGGACTTGGCTAAGGGAGAGATGCCGGGCGGGCATTTGGGCGGAGTGGTAACGCAGCAGGATCTGGTAGCCGCTGCTATCGACACTTTGGTAGCCGCCGTCTTGGGCCGAGAGCACCGGAATGGCGCGATCGCCCAGATACAGGTGGTTGGCCTCCGCCCTCAGGGCCTCGTCGGGGTAGCCTTCGTAGGCCATAATTACCCTCAGGGCAAAGGAAAAGTAGCCGCCCTCGGGGCTGCGCACAAACATCAGGTTGCGGCGAATAATGCCGTCGGAATCGGTGGGGAAATCGTTGAAGCCCACCCGCTCTGGCTCAACGGTGGGGGGCGGTGGCACCTCTCCCTGCCCCTGGCTGCTACCCACAGTCTTGATGGCGATTAGGTTGGGGGCCGCCAGCGCCTCAATTAGCTCGGCAGAACCGGGCGGGCGCAGGGTGCTGCGGTAAAGGTCGAGGCCCACTACTCGAGGCTGGTGACTCTGGATCTGGTTGAGGGCCTGGGCTAGTAGCTGGTCGCTGAGGGGCCAGCCATACTGAAGAATATCGGCCTCGGTCATGCCCACGATGGTCATGCGGGGGTCGAGATTTTCACTGGGGCGCGATGGCCCTCTAAGGCCGGTCCTTGACCATCGCACCCCATAGTCAAACAAAAACAGCTCGGCGGGTTCAAGCAGGTTCAAAACCTTGCCCCCAGCTACTAAGGCGCTGGCCACAAGACTGGCTAGCAGCACGATCTTGCTGCCGGTATTGAGGGGAGCAATGCCCCACCAATGGAGTACCCGAGGTAACACCCGACGCTGAAATCGATGATGGATAGTTTTGATTGCCGCTTTCACGCTTGTTTTGCCTTTGACCACAAAAACTAGGAAAAAATAAATGTCTCAGGCAGCACACCCAGCGCCTCACCCCCGAAGCGCAACTTGGGGGTGGGGTGCTGCTGCTAAGCATGCCCAAAGAATAGCAATGAACTAGCGTGCCCGGCCCCAGCCGTCGTGACCCAGTCACTCTCCCCATAGGCTGCTTTCACAGCGACCTGCAACATCAGGGTCTGAAGCTAGAACCCCTGATCTGTCTAGATCTGCCACAGCTGTGACCACCGTGAACCCAAAATGCAGTGGCGGCAGCCCCCTCGGAAGCTGCCGCCACTGCATGACACAAATTAGCATTTCTCTAGTCTGAACCTGCTGAGGTATCTCAGTGAAGTAAGCGGGTAATAGGCCTGGGGTTATTCTGCCACGTCGATCGGGCTAACCCAGTGAGTACCGCCCCCTTGGCGGCGGCCCGGAAACTCGTCTCGACTGTTGGCGCTGGCAATAGACTCTAGGCCAAAGGCTTGAAATAAAACCATCACGGCCAGCGATAGGACGCCAACGGCGAACACTGAGTAGCCCGAACGAAATCTTTTCTCTAGCGGGGTTTGCATAACTAATATCGCTGTGGCCCCAGGACTAAAACAGTAACCCTGAGGGTAGACGCTCCCTAAACAACAGGAATGACCTTGACTTCTCTGGCCGCGACTTAGATACAGACCACGGCTTTTTATTGCGAGGCCCAAAGCTATTAAGGCTGAAGCTAGCAGCGATCATCGACAGAGAACCTACGGAACTCGGGGTTGCGAGGTTTTACTGAGTTCCCCGACTGATCCGGACAAAAACCATGAAGTTTGCATAAACGCTTGTGAAATCTCCGCAACTTGAGGTATTCCTAGGGACGGTGATGACTCTGTGGCTCAATGCTCCAGTTAAAACCAGGGATAAATCATTCGTAGGTCTACGGATTTGCCGATATCTTGCCCCATCGAACCTCTGGCTTTAGCCTAATTGCTGACTGGCTAGCCCCAGCAGCAGCCCCACCATGGCTCCGACGGTTGTATTAAAGCCGTTGACCATTTCATTGGTGAGCCAGGTTAGCTTCGTCTGAAGGGTGGCGCCAATCAGGCTTTCAATGGTGGTGGCGACAAAGGCTGCTATGAGGCAGAGGCCAATGCCCCAGGGGGTGACTAGCCCAACTCCCCAGCCCACCAGGGCAATAACCACAGACCCCAATACCCCGGCCAGGGTGCCTTCGAGGCTGACCGCGCCTTCGGTGCCGGCGGGCACGGGCTTTAGGGTAGTAATTAAAAAGGTGCTCTGACCGTAGGCCTTGCCGACTTCGCTGGCGGTGGTATCGGAGAGTTTGGTGCTCAGGCTGCTGACGTAGGCCAAGGCCACCAGGGGAATCCACATTTCTGCCTGGGCCGGGTTGCCGAGCACTCCTAGCCAGGCCATGACGCCAGCACAGACCGCCGCTGCCAGGGCCGATCCCCAGACGTTCTCTGGCCCCCTGGCCCCAGAGCGACCCTCGGCAATGCCGGCGGCTTCTTTGCGGGCTTTGCCTAGGCGGGTTACCGCTGAGCCAGTTAAAAAATAGGCCATCATCACGGTGTAGCCGCGCCAGCCCAGGCAGCCCCAGATCAGCACCCCTAGCGCCCAGGCGTGGAAGTAGCCGGCGGGGGTGAGCAGTTTTTTGGGAAGCCACCAGGCGATCGCCAGCAGAACCGTATTGATCGCTCCACCAATCAGCCATCCCATGCCCTGGGGCACTGCTAGTACCGATGCTGAAACCATAGATCTACCTGGAGTGGCGGTTAGTTCAGATGCCGACGTTTTACAGTTTTATATTTATATGCCGGACATTAGATATCAAACGTTTTGTACAGGTGCAGGCAGTTACCATGACCGTCAGCCGGTTCGTAGGTCAGCCGATCAGCGACCAAATACATGATTTTGAGACCTCTGCCGCCCTCAGAGTCAGAGTCATTTACGGTGATTTTGTGGCGTAGCACCGAGGCCAGATCAAACCCTGGGCCGTGATCCCAAATGCGAATATCAATGGTGCGATCGCTCACAGATGCCTCAATGCCGATAGGGGTTTCTGGCGGTAGCCCGGCGTGGGCATGGCGCACCGCATTGGTAAAGCCTTCAATCAGCGCCAGCTGACACTGGAGCCAGATATTGTGGGGAATAGGGGCCGACTGAAACTGATCAAACCACGCCAGCACCGACTTTAGCGCGTTGGGATCGGTCTGGGTCTCAATCTGGCTGGTGTGCTGATAGGTCAAGGCTGATAATGGCTAGCTAGCTCACCTCTGCATCATAGGGCCAAGCCTACCGTGGCAAACCCTCTCAAGACAAGAGTTTTATATCCGCGACGGATTGCACAACCGCTATCCCCAGCGAGGCAGCTGCGTCTAGAGTGGCCCAGAGAGGCTCAGAGCGGCCCCAGGGGTCTGCCCAGCTCGCGCTCCCCCAGCCAAACCAATAGGCTGTGCCGTAGGTAAGTCAGGTCTCGGTAAAATTCTTGCTTCACAAATTGCCCCAGGGCATCGATGGGGCTAAACGACTCACCGGGCTGCCAGCCAATCTCCTGGGCGATGGGGGTGGTATGAGACCCCTTGAGAATTTGCACGGTGGTCAGGTCGGGAAAGCGCCGCACCAGCACCTCCGACAGCGGGCGGGTTTGGTCGATGGTGTCGCTGCGAAATTTAATCAGCAGGTTGCGGGGGACGGGGTAGCGATCGCGCACCAGCGCCAGGGTGGCCTCGGGGTCGGGGGTAAACTCGACGTTAAAGGCCGGGTTAAACTGCACCACCTGTTCTAAGAACGGAATTGAGCGCCGCGCCGGGTAGTTGTTAAAGCTCATATAAATATTGCCCAGGCGCTCAACCTCCCACAGGCTGTTGATCAGCAGGTGCACCTTACAGCCCATGCTGTGCCCCAGACCGTAGATGGGCAGGGGTGGGTGGGTGGCCAGCACCCGTTTGTCGAGGTAGCGCAGCGCTTGGGTAAAGGTAGTCAGCACTTCCTGGGCAATGGCCCTGTGGTCAAAGGTATTGATAAAGGGGGTCGCGACCACCAGGTAGCCCTGGCGGGCTAGGTTTTCGAGCAGCCACTGGTAGGTGACGCTGGGGGCCGCAGCCACAAAGGCCCCGCCCAGAAAATGCACAATGGCCACGGGGTTGGGGGGCACCAAAAGCCAGTTGCCAGATACCTCTTGCCAGTTCATAGCTGCCTGTAGTTCTGTGTGGGTCTGGGGGAGCGATCAAGCAGGGGGTATTGCCTAAAAGATATTTAGGGTCATTGCCGCCCTGGTTGAATCGTCCGCCTACTTAATGTAGCTAGTTTGCCTGGGGCAAGAAACCGCGCCCGGTAGAGAGCGCCGCCCTCTAAGGCGGCCCTTGTCTTCTGCTTTGTCGGGGCAGTAAGCTCAATGGGCGGATGTTTGGAGTAGCTATGGTACAGGGAAACGCGATCGCAGAGCACACCATAGCGGCCAACGGGCTGACCTGGTTTTATCGCGAGCTTCAGCCCATCGGCGACGCCCCTCGCCTGCCGGTGGTGCTGCTCCACGGGTTGGTCTCCCAGGGCTACAGCTGGCGTCAGGTGATGCCTGTGCTGGCCGAGCAGGGCTTTCGCACCATCGCCCCCGACTGGATTGGCCATGGGTCATCTGATAAACCTGACCGGCGCGACTTTCCCTATACGCCGGAGGCGCTGGTCGCCGCCCTCGGAGATTTCTTAGATGCTCTGGAGCTACCCCAGGTGCACCTGGTGGCCCAGGGCTTTCTGGGCTCGGTCGGAGTTCAGTACGCCCTTCAGCACCCCGAGCGGGTTGACCGCCTGGCCATTATCAATGCTCCCGTAGGGCCGGGGGCCAAGCTGCCCTGGAAAATTCGCCAGATGGGCCTGCCCCTGGCCGGCGACATGATCACCCAAGACCCGACCCTGGTTGACCGCACCCTGGAGGGGGCTGGCCCTTACCGGATCGAGGACGCCGATCTCGATGTCTACCGCCGCCCCTTTCTCAAAACCTCCAGCGTCGGCCGGGCGTTGATGACCACGGTGCGAGCGATGAATCTGGAGGCCAGCAGCCAGGCGATCGCCGCCGCCCTACCCAACTGGGATCACCCCACCCTATTGCTTTGGGGGCGGAGTGACCCGTGGCTGCCGGTGAGTCTGGCGGAGGCCGCCGTGCAAGCGCTGCCCAACGGCGAACTGCAAACCCTAGACGAAGTCGGCCACTACGCCCAGGAAGACTGGGCCGAAAAGGTGGCGACTGCCCTCGACAACTTTTTGCGCCAGATGGTGGTGTAAGCATAGGCAGAACCCCACCTCTGGACTTGGATGAGGTTTATGCTGAGGACATGGATAATGTTGTGGCTGAGGCGACAGGGTTTTACCAAAGGAGTGGGCAGTGGCAACTAAGCAGCAGTTTCAAAGCTTTGAAGACCTGTTGGCTGGGGCAGAATCGCCGGTGCTGGTAGATTTTTATGCCACCTGGTGTGGCCCCTGCCAGATGATGGCGGGCATTTTGACCACCGTCAGCAGTCAGCTCAAAGGGCAGCTTAAAGTCGTTAAAATCGATACCGACAAATATCCCCAAATTGCCTCCCAGCATCAGATCGCGGCCCTGCCGACGCTGGTGTTGTTTAAGGCCGGGCAGCCCGTAGACCGCATCGAAGGCGTGGTGCCCGCCGACCAGTTGGTGGCCCGGCTGCGGCCTCAATTGACCTAGGGCATGGCTGCGATACCCTGTGCGATCGCCCTGGGCAGCAACCTAGGCGACTCCCGACAGATTTTGCACCAGGCCCTAGGTGTGCTCCACAGCCCTCCTACCCTAGAGCTGGTGGCCCAGTCTAGTGTTTACCAAACCGTTGCCATTGGCCCCCCGCAGCCCGATATTCTCAATGCCTGTGCCCTGCTCAACACCACTCTGTCAGCTCAAGCCCTGCTTCACCAGCTGCTGGAGACTGAGCAGCGCTTTGGGCGAGTGCGTCGCGATCGCTGGGGGCCACGCACCCTCGATCTGGACCTGATATTTTACGGCCAAGAGATTATCACCGAACCAGCTCTGCATGTTCCCCACCCGCTGTTGCGGGCGCGGGCCTTTGTGCTGGTTCCCCTAGCCGAGATTGCCCCTCACTGGCGTGACCCCGTCAGCGGTCAATCGGTGCAGACCCTGTGTCAAGCCATTGACCGCTCCGGGGTGCAGCGGCTGGGCCAGATCAGCGGCAAGGTCTAATCTTCTCAGCCTCAGCCCGCTACAATGGGCAGACTGCTTGTGCCTTTTCTACGTTTCCCTATGCCCCTTGGTCAAGAGCCTCCCCAACTGTTAAAACAGCGCCTCTTCTACGAAGGGCGCAAGTTCAACTTTGAGGTCAATCGACTGCGGCTGCCCAACCAAGCCGAGGGCGATTGGGAATGTATTCGCCACCCAGGCGGGGCCCTGGCGGTACCCATCACCGCCGACGGCAACCTGATTATGGTGCGTCAGTATCGCTTTGCGGTCATGGGACGGCTGCTAGAGTTTCCGGCAGGTACTATTGAGGCGAACGAGTCCCCCGCCGCCACAATCCGCAGGGAAATTCAAGAAGAAATTGGCTACAGCGCTCAGACCTGGCTACCCATCGGCAGTTTTTCCCTAGCGCCCGGCTATTCTGACGAAATTATCCACGCTTTCTTAGCCACCGATCTAGATCCCATCGAGGTTCCCCCCGATGCTGATGCTGACGAAGATATAGAGGTTGTTTTGCTGCCCCCAGCCCAGCTAGAGAAAACAATTTTGTCTGGGGAGGCCGTAGATGCTAAGACCATAGCCAGCTTCTACCTGGCAAAACCCTACCTGGCGAAGCTGGCGGCGCTTTAGAGTTTCCTAGATAGGGCTCACACCTCTTCCTTCGCCTAATTGAGCGGCGCGGGCGACGGGCTGCCGTAGTAGGGTTGGAGCCAGTCTAGGCTGAGCTCGTAGAGGTGATCAATCGCCCAAGTCGCCCGGCGATGAATCATCTGGTAGGGGTAGGTGTGGGCGACTCCGAGGACAGGGATGCCGGCATGCTTGGCCGCCGCAATGCCAGCGAAAGAATCTTCTACCGCCAGGCATTCGGTGGGCTGCAACATCAAGTCTGCATGGTGGCGGTTGAGTAATTCCACCGCCATCAAGTAGCCGTCTGGGGCTGGTTTACTCACCCCCACCGGGAGGTCATCTGCGGAGATGATCAACTCCACATGCTGTCCCCAGTCGACTAGAGACAGGACGGTCTCAATTTCGCCGCGCCGCGCCCCCGACACGATCGCCAGCTTCAGCTGGGCGGCCCGCACCTGGTAGATCAAGTCGTCAATGCCTGGGTAAAGCGGCAGCTGCCCTAGGTTGGCCAGCAACTCCTGATAGCGGGTTGCTTTGCGGGCGAGCATTTTCTCTATGTAGGCGTCAGATATAATTCGCCCCTGGCGAGCGAGCAAGTCGCCTAGGCAGGCCGCATCGGATCGCCCTAGACAGCAGTCGGCTAGGTCTTGGGGATTGGGGCGCAGGTTTTCCTCTAGGAGTAGGTCGGTAATTAACTGCTCGTGGATAGCCTCATCGTTAATGACGACGCCGTTGAAATCGAGTAGCACTGCCTTGAGAACCATAACCTAGCCGGAGAACTGTTAAGAGATGCAACATTGTGCAGTTAGTCTTTAGCTTAGCCCGGTTTTGGGGCAGCACGAATGTCTTCCTACCCTTAGCAATGGGAGGCGTTGAGCGTAGGATCGGAGACGACAGCAGGGGTGTTTTTCTCCGAGCCGATGAACGCCTCTGGGATGGTTAGTCAGCAACCTGTACCTAGGGATGGCCTGAGACAACCTCGTAGAACTACGGAGAACTTTGCTTGACGACCTTGAGAGTACCGTAGATTAACCATGGTGAATGCCGGTGTCACTCCCGAGAATAGGCATAGTTCTCAGCGAACCCGCTCTCGTAAGGACACGCGCAGATATGGCTACCCAAACTTCGATGATTCGCTCCCGCGGCATGGAACTGCTGATGCAGTATCGACAATCTCCCTCTGTAAAGTTGCGCAATCGGCTAGTGCAACTCAACGCTGGCTTGGTGCGTAAGATTGCCCACCGCGTTAGCCACCAATGCTCTGAACCCTACGAAGATTTAGAGCAAATCGGCTACATTGGCTTGATTCGTGCCATTGAGCGGTTTGATCCTAGCCAGGGATGTGCGTTTAGCTCCTTTGCGGTTCCTTACATTCGCGGCGAGATGCTGCACTTCCTGCGCGATCGCGGCACTACCGTTAAGATTCCCCGTCGCTGGCAAGATCTACAAAAAGAGTCCCAAAAGCTTCAGATGGAGCTGATGCGGGATCTGGGCCGCAACCCCAGTGACAGCGAAATGGCCGAAGCTTTAGGTGTGCCGGTCAAAGAATGGCGGGAGGTCAAAATGGCTCACAAGAACCGTCTGCCCCTCAGCCTCGATGCCACCGTATACCAGCAGGTTGACTCTAGTATCACCCTGGGTGAGACGCTGCCCGATAGTCACTACCAGCTCATGCAGGCTCTCGAAGAAGACCGTCAGCAAATCCAGCGGGCTCTCAACCAGCTTGAGGCTAAAACCCGCACCGCCATAGAGTTTGTCTTTTTCAAAGGGCTATCCCGCAAAGAGGTGGCTGAGAAAATTGGTGTTAGCCCCATGACGGTGACCCGTCGTATCCAGCGCGGGGTAGACGAAATGATTGCCTACCTACAGCCCCAGGAACTGCATACTAAGCCTTAGATTGCCCATCAACTGCCGAAAGAGAGCGCCGTAGATGTCGTAAATAGACATCTGCGGCGCTGTTGTTTATCTATTCGCCAGAAGTTCACCAGAAGGCTGTACTTTACAGGCTGTTGGTGACACCGGTTTCGGCTTGGTTGGGCGGCGCTGTCACGGCGGAGTAACCCATCTGGGTAGCGGTCTCCCGCAGCAGCGAAATCTGAGATTGAAAGTCTAGCCCCTTGAGGTCAGACACAATCTTCTGCACGGGGCCTTCGGGCTTGTAGTCGCTGGGCATGCCGACGATGCGATCGCCCATGGCCTCGGCCCAGCCGTACCACACCAGCAGCTGATTGTTGGCGCCGAGGCCGCCGTAGCGCCGGGAAATGTCGGTCTCGTCGCGGCGCACCACCGCCCGCATGGCCTCTAGCTGCTCGTCTTCTGACAGCCCATACAGTTCTTCGATTAGGGGCTGGGCCAGTTCAGGATCTGCCGCGCCGGGGGCCGCCGGGGTGATTGACCCACCCATGGCCTCGTAGACGTAGTAAAGCAGGGCCAGCTTATCGTCTACCCCTAGGGCATCGTAGCGCTGAAACAGCTTGTCAGTGGGCTGCTCGGTAATTTGAGTGGTTTGCCGGTCAGAAGAAGTCATAGAGTTGTGTTCCATCCAATTGCGCTGTTTCACTGTAGGTCGCCGGACGATCCCCCCACATCTTCTTGATGACGGGGCCACCCATAGGTCAATCGGCAGAGATTTTGCAGGGCTTTCTCTGGGCCAGGTGACCGAGTCAGGCTGGCCCTGGCCCGGTCAATTCATAATTTGGCCAGTTCACAAAATGTATTCTTTGCTCGCAGCCCGGGGCCGCGACCCTGAGCCACTCACGGCGGGGGAAAGCAAGTTTTTCTTTGCATACACCGGTAACCCGGTAGGGTTTGTGATGTATTTCGGCTCATCTAGTGATATGCTTCACTAACGCGGTCACGGGTGGGTAGCCATCACGGGCTGCGATCGCTATTTTTGGTGGATTTTGCCAAGGTTTCGCCCAGGTGGGCCTAGCCCAAGCCTCTAGCGCAGGCCCCAATCTCCGGTGGCCAAATCTTGCCCAAAAGCCCCAAGTTTCCCCAGGTTTTTTCTCAGTTTTTGTCAATGTTGACGATGGAGTTACCCATGTTCGAGCAGTTGAATCGTTGGAAAGTAAGGCTAGCGGCCTTTTTTATTGCCCTGATGGCCGTAGCTAGCCTACCCTTGCTCAGCGCCCCCAGCCTGGCCGACAGCCACGGCACCGAAATTGATTTTGTCAGCCCCCAGTGGCTCTCTGACCACAGCGCCGACCCAGACCTGAGAATCTTGGACGTGCGCAACAACCCCCTCGACTACATCTCGGGCCATATTCCCGCAGCGGTGCACCTGGCCGACACCGCCTTTCGCGGCCCCAACGGTCGTCTGCCCGTGCAGTACTGGGAGCAGCAGCGCCTAGAGTCGATGTTCTCAGAGTCGGGCATCTCGGCCGATAGCCATGTGGTGGTTTACTCTGACGGCGGCAACCTGCTGGGGGCCACCATGGTGGCCTACCTGCTAGAGCGCGCGGGCCACGACCAGGTCTTGGTGCTCGACGGCGGCTTTAAGGGCTACCGCGAGGCCGGGCTACCCACCACCCGCGAGTTTCCCCAGTACGAGCCGGGCGACTTTACCCTGCAAGATGACGAGTCGATTCGCGTCACCCTCGACCAGGTGCGCGAGTACCTAAGTAGCGATGCCGACGTGGTGTTTATCGACCCCCGCCCCGCCTCGCTGTTTTCTGGCGAAGACGATGTCTTCATTCGCAATGGCCACATTCCTGGGGCCAACAATATTCCCTGGCCCACCTTCACCATCGGTGAAGACAACTTCCACCAGCTCAAGGCCCTCGACGAGATCGAGGCGCTAATGGCCAGCCGCGACATCACCCCCGACGACAACATCATCGTCACCTGCAGCACCGGCCGCGAAGCCACCCTGCAATACGTGGTGCTCAAGCACCTGCTGGGCTACCCCAACGTGCGGGTCTACGAAGGCTCTTGGACCGAGTATTCTGCCCAGCCTTACCTGCCGGTGGCCACCGGCCGCGATCCCCGCGCCTAGGGCTAATGGCGAGGGTGGCCCAGGTCGCCCTCGTTTAAACCTGACTTCTGGGGATTAGTTCCTGGGAGCTTTACGCTCTAACCTGGATTATTCACAAGGATGGAAGCAAACGGCTGTCATTCCCGCGCAGGCGGGAATGACAGCCGTAAGAGTGCTATTGCGGCTAGATTCCCGTTTCCACGGGAATGACGGGCATTCTTTAAAAGTCATGAATAATCTAGGCTAAGAGCTACACATAATCAACAACCTTCTAGTTTGGAGACTTGAATAGATGCTGCTAC
>DAIPYU010000051.1:15229-30317 GCA_036782635.1 Nodosilinea sp. CTOTU7353 | reverse complement strand
TGGGTGATGGTTTCGCCTTTGTTGGGTTTGACGATGCGATCGCTCTCCCCCGTCCGCCCCTGGCGTGGAATCGACTCTAAGGGAACAATCGCGGTGCGGTCAGCGCTGGTGAATATGGCCACGGTCTCCTTGGGCACTGCGGGCAGCAGCGCCACCAGGCTGTCAGTCTTGAGGCTGAACTGGAACGATTGGGTGCCAATGTCGCCGCGCTTGGCCACCCGCAGGCCCTCCACGGGCAGCCGCTTGGCGTAGCCCGCCGCCGATACCAGCAGCACACAGTCTTTGCCCGACTGCACCCGCACACAGCCCGCCAGGGTCTCGGTCTTGCCCATGCGAATGCCCTGGGGGCCTTGGGCGGCGCGACCCATGACTTGCAGGTTGTCGTCGTCGATGGGGAAGCGCAGCAGCCGCCCGCCAGTGGTGCCCAGCACCAGGTCGTCGCCCAGCTCGGCCAGGGTGACATGGGCCAGTTCGTCGCCGTCTTTGACCTTCATCGCCGTCAGCCCGCGCCCGGTGAGGTTGGTGAATTCTTTCAGCGGGGCGCGCTTGATTTTGCCCTGGCGGGTGACCAAGATCAGGTCGTGCTCTAGTAGGTCATCACGAATAATAAACTGGGCGACGATCGCATCGGCATCGGGCGGCACCGAGCCGGGCAGCAGGTTGACCAACGGTGCACCCTTGCCCTGGCGCGGGTTGTTAGGGATAGTCTCGATCGCCACGGTAAAGGCGCGACCGTCGCGGGTGAGGGTGAGCACCTCCTGGGTGGTGAGGGCGGGGTCGGTCTGGATCACCGGATCATCCTCCGTCTCGTGGAGTTTGGGGTTGGTGTCAACCTCTAGGCGGGCCTGCCGCCGCTGGTAAGATTTCTGCGAATAGCGGCGCACGTAGCCCTTTTGGGTAAACTCCACCACCGCCGCTTCTTCGGCGACCTCGGCAATGATCTCTTCGACCTGCTGCGACTCTTCGGCCCGCTGGGCCTCGGTTTGAATGCGGGTACGGCGGGGATCGCTGAATTTTTTCTTTAGCGCCTTGAGCTCTTTTTTCATGCCTTTCATCAGCTCTTTGCGATCGCTCAGCAGCCGATTCAGCTGATCTCGCCGCTCGATCAACTCTTCCGCTTCGGTGGCGAGGCCCTGGCGCTCCATACCGGTGAGCTTGCGCAGGGGCATGGCCAAGATCGCGTCCGACTGGCGCTCGCTGAGGTCAAACCGCTGCTGAAAGGTTTGCTTGGCGGTGGTACCGTCCGGGGCGTTGCGCAGAATATCGATGATGGCGTCGAGGTTGTTGAGTGCCGTCAGCAGGCCCTCGGTGATGTGCAGCTTGGCCTCGGTTTTCTCCAGCTGGTGCTGGTAATGGCGGGTGAGGGTGGTTTCGCGGAAGTCGAGAAACGCCTGCATGACGTCGCGCAGGGGCAGCTGGCGGGGCTGGCCATCATCCAGCGCCAGCATGATCACGCCGAAGTTGGTTTGCAGGGGGGTGGTGCGGTAGAGGTCTTGCAGCACCCGCTGGGCTGGGGTGTCGCGCTTGAGCTCGATCACCACCCGCATACCGTCGCGATCGCTCTCATCGCGAATGTCCGCAATCCCCTCCAGCCGCCCGGCGTTCACCAGCTGGGCGATCTTCTCAATCCAGCCGGCTTTGTTCACCTGGTAGGGCAGCTCGGTGACGATAATGGCGTTGCGCCGCTGTCGCCCCTTGCCGGGGTGCACCTCTTCAAACTGGCAAATGCCGCGCACGGGAATGCTGCCCCGCCCGGTGCGGTAGGCGTCGAGAATGCCCTCGGTGCCGATGATCTCGCCCCCGGTGGGAAAGTCGGGGCCGGGAATCAGGCGAAACAGCTCGTCGTCGGTGATCGCCGGGCGGTCGATCATCGCCACCAGGCCGTCGACCACCTCGCTCATATTGTGGGGTGGAATGTTGGTGGCCATGCCCACGGCAATGCCCGAAGACCCGTTTAACAACAGGTTGGGCAGCTGGGTGGGCAGCACCACCGGCTCCTGCTGGGAGCTGTCGAAGTTGTCGCTAAAGTCGACCAGGGCCTCGCTGATATCTTCCAGCATGGCTCCGTGGCTGATGGGCGACAGGCGGGTCTCGGTGTAGCGCATGGCCGCCGGGGGGTCGTTGTCGACCGAGCCAAAGTTGCCGTGGCCATCCAGTAGCGGGTAGCGGCTGGAGAAGGTCTGCACCATACGCACCAGGGCGTCGTAGACCGCCTGATCGCCGTGGGGGTGGTATTTGCCCAGCACATCGCCGACTACGCGGGCGCATTTGCGGTAGGGGCGATCCGGGGTCAACCCCAGCTCGTGCATGGCGTAGAGAATGCGGCGGTGCACCGGCTTGAGGCCGTCGCGCACGTCGGGCAAGGCCCGGCCCACGATCACGCTCATGGCGTATTCCAGGTACGACCGCTGCACCTCGGTGTGAAGCGAGGTGGGCACAATTTGCCCCGAGGCAAGGATGTCGAGTTGGTCGGCCATGGGCGGTGTTCCTGGATGAAAGAGGTGGGTTGGGGAGGCGGTTTAGACCGACTGGTAGTTGAGTTTAGCCAAAGCGGTGACCTGAAGTAACATCTTGAATCAGATCTTGCGGCTGATTTTATGGTCTATGGCCAAGGTCTAGCACGGTTTAATTTAACGGGGGCTTGATGGATTGGCAGTAACAATGCTGTAACTTATAGGCAAGTCTGTGGCCAAGGCAAGCATCCGGGGCAATTTGTTGGCCAAGCCGGGGCGATCGCCCGAGGTTTAACTCTCTGGGCATAGTTTGCACCGGGTACGGGTAGCAGTGCAGCGGCCTGACTTAGTTCTATCAGCATATTTCTTCGATGACAGGGGTTAAACGCACGCGATGAAGACCGTCTTACTCGTCGAAGACGACCTGGTAAATGCTCGGGTGTTTTCTAAAATCTTGACCAAGCGCGGCGGCCTGGCCGTCAAGCACACCGAAGATGTGGAAGAGGTGATCACCATTGCCCGCAGTGGCGCAGTGGATGTGGTGCTGATGGATGTCTCACTGGCCCACAGCATGTACCAGGGCAAGCCCATGGATGGCATCAAAATTACCCAGCTGCTGAAGGCCGATCCCGCGACGGCAAAGCTGCCGGTGATTTTGGTGACGGCCCACGCCATGGAGGGCGATCGCGAAAATTTCTTGAGTCAGAGCGGTGCCGATGGCTATATCTCGAAACCGGTAATCGACCATCAGGAGTTTGTAGACCAAATTAAGGCCACCATGGAGAATGACGAATAAGTACACTTGTACTTTATTTGTCGAATTTCCGCAAGCCTCAGGTGATTAGTGGGGCAGGCGGGTGCGATCGCCCCCCTGGCCCGAGGCCTGGTTGATCAGGTAGCCCGCCACCGCCTCGACGGGCAGAGGCTTTGAGAACAGATAGCCCTGGGCAAACTGGCAGCCCATTTTTTCAATCAGGCGCAGCTGTTGAGAGGTTTCGATGCCCTCGGCGATCGCCGCTAGCCCCAGCTGCTGGCTCAGGCCCAAAATCAGTTGCACCATGGCATAGTTGCGGCTGTCGCTGTCGAGGTGCCCTATAAAGCTGCGATCAATTTTGAGGTGGGTGAGGGGAAAGCGGTGGAGATATTGCAGCGAAGAATGACCCACGCCAAAGTCATCAATGCTGAGGCCAATGCCGCGATCAGTCAGCTGGGTGAGCAGATGGGTGGCCTTTTCCATGTCCTGCATCAGCATATTTTCAGTGATTTCGAGGTTGAGGCAGTTCCCAGATATCCCGGCCTCGACCAAAACGGCGTCAATATCCTCCACCAGAGAGGCGCTGGCAAAATTTTGGGCCGAGAGGTTTACGCTCACGCTCAGGGAGGCATGGTGGGGAAACTGCCGCTGCCAAATGCCGAGTTGCCGACAAGTCTGGCGCAGCACCCAGTGATCTAGCGCCACAATTAACCCCGTGGCCTCAGCGCAGGGCAAAAACACGTCGGGGGTGAGCAACCCCTGGGTGGGGTGGAGCCAGCGCACCAGCGCCTCCAGGCCCATCAGGCGATCCTGCTCGAGATCCATCACGGGCTGGTAGTACACCGCCAGCTCGTTCTGCTCAATCGCCCGGTATAGCTCCACCTCTAGGGTATGCTGGGCGAGCACCTGGGTGTGCATGGCCGGGTCAAAAAATTGATAGGTGCCCCGCTGCCGATGTTTGGCCCGATACATGGCGATATCGGCATCGCGAATTAGCTCGGCGGCGTCGGTATATCGGGCATTGCCGATGGCGATGCCAATGCTGACCCCGGTCAACACCTCATGGCCCTCAATCCTCAGGGGCGTTTGGCAATCGGCCAAGACCCGCTCGGCCACGGCCACCGCCTTGTCGGGGCCGTCGATGTCTTCTAACAGCAGCACAAATTCGTCGCCCCCCAGCCGGGCCGCGACATCGGCGGCGCGAATGTGGGTGCGCAGCTTTTGGGCGATCGCCACCAACAGCTGATCGCCGACGCCGTGGCCCAGGCTGTCGTTGATGCCCTTGAACCGGTCGAGGTCGAGAAACAGCACCGCGTACTGATAGTGCGGATGGCGCTGGGCCCGGTGAATGGCGGCGTCGAGGCGATCGCTCAGCAGCGTGCGGTTGGGTAGCCCCGTCAGCGGGTCGTGCAGCGAGTTGTGAATAATCTGGGCCTGGGCTTGCTTGCGATCGGTGATATCGCGAATCATGAACAGCACTTCGTCATCGCTGCTCTTGACCACCCGTACCTCTTCGTAGCGCCAGCCCTTGGGGGTTTCGAACTGTTGCTCGTAGCTTTGCAGTGCTCCGGTGGTCAGAGCCTGCTGCATAATGCTCAGCTTGCGGATAGCGGTGTCCGCCGGGGCAAAATCTGACAGCCGCCGCCCCACTGGGTCACGCCCCTTGAAAAACAGTTCCAGGTCAGGGCGTGGATTGATCACCTCCCGGTAGCAGCCGTCGGCCCCGAGGCGAAGCATCAGGTCGGGCAAAACAGACAGAATCGCCCGACTCTTGGCCTCACTCTGCCGCAGGGCCAGCTCTACCCGTTTGCGATCGCGAATATCGACCACGATCGCCAGGGCAGACACCACCTCCCCTGCCCCATCGCGAATCAGTGACCGGGTCAGTTCTGTCCAGATCCACTCGCCGGTTTTATGGCGATAGCGCCGTTCGATGGTGAAACAGCCCAATTCTCCCTGAAACTGGCGGGCGTGAAGCGGTTGTGATCGGGCCAGATCCTCGGGGTGGGTGATGTCTTGGTAGCTGAAGGTCAACAGTTCTGCCTGGCTATAGCCCAGCAGGTCGCAGAAATATTGGTTGGCCTGGGTATAGCACCCCGAGGCATTGGCCTGGTTGATGCCCACCGCCGCCTGCTCAAACACGGCTCGAAAGCGGGCTTCGCTGGCTTGCAGCGCAATTTCGGCCTGCTTGCGATCGCTGGTATCGACGGCGACGGTAGTCACTATCCAGCAGCGCTGAACCTGATCCCAGCGCGACATCAGACTTTCTGCAATCCACCGCAGCGATCCATTGCTGTGGCGAAATCGAAACTCTAGGTCAATGTGGGTCTGGCCCGCAGAAACAGCCTGCACGGCGGGCAAAATCACGGACTCTAAATCTTCGGGCAGCACCCGTGATTTCCACAGCTCGGCCTGGGTTTTGAACTCCTGGGGGGAATAGCCGTAGATTAACTGGCTGCCCTGGGAGTAGTAGTCGTACTCACAGGTGCCATCGGCATATAGGCGAAAGCTACAGATGCAGGCTTTGGTGTTGTTGAGAATATCGCTTAGGTAGTCCTGGGAAGTCTGCAAAGCTGTGTCCCAAGCCAGGGGCGCAGAGGTTAAAGGCAGCTCGCCCTGGCTAGCCGCCCCCGATGCAGAGACCGTTTCCAGGAGGGCAAAAATACTGTCTTGGGTAACCAACCCCACCAGATCCCCCTGGTGATTGACCACGGGCAAGTGGTGAATGCTGTGCCGCCGCAGGAGGTTGATCGCCGCCGCCACCGTCGCCGTTGGGGTCTTTTCCATCGTCACCGCAGGCTGACTCATCACCTCAGCGATCGCGATCGCCTCTAGGGGCCGTTGGGCCACGGTCAGCCGCACCACATCGCTGGCGGTCAAAATGCCCACCACCTGCTTCCCATCCACCACGATCGCGCAGTTGACGCTAGACTCCCAGGCTGGCTGCTGATCGCCCGAGTGCGATGAGCGGGCGACCGGCTGCATGGCGGCAATCGCCGCTAGCACCGTCGTTTCCGGGGAAACCACGATCGGAGTGGGGGCAATGGCCGCGTCTAGGTTCAAGGGAAAATCGCTGGTTTAAAAACTAAACTATAGGGCCTAGAGCCCACGCTCAGTATTCCCTAGCGTCCTCTAGCCAACCTCAGTATCCTCCATATGGCGTAGAGCCGTTGCTGGGTAGGCAACGCAGGCATGAGTGGCAGCCAGTCTAGTCCAGACAGATTAGTTTTCAGCCAGAGTCTCGATCAGCACGTCAACCTGCTGCTGCTTTGCTTGGAGGTAGGTCTCGCACTGGGTCAGCGCCTGCACGGCCTGCTCAAACTGGGTCAGCACCGCCGCCAAGGGCAGGCTGCCCGATTCGAGGTCGGCGATGATGGCTTCGACGGTGGCGACGGTGGTTTCGTAGCTCCAGGTTTCGGCGGGGGTGTTTTTTTTGGGCATGGTGGTTGGGGGGTGAGGGGTGAGGGGGTGAGGGGGTGAAGGAGTGAAGAGGTGAGGGGTGGATGGGTGGATGGGTAGGGGCAGACCTATGTGTCTGCCCTTGAACAGGGGGGACACTGGGCCAAATTATTCTGGTGGGGGGTGAACTTGAGTGACGGAGACGGTCAGGTGGCCCTCGGCGAGCTGCACCTGGAGGGTTTGGCCGGGGGAGATGGTTTTGGCCTGGGTGACGAGCTGGTCGGCTTCGTCCCGCACTAGGGCGTAGCCTCGCCTGACCACCGTATCGGGATCAAGGGTCATCAGGTGGCTGCGCAGGGCGGCGGTGCGATCGTTCGCCTGCCGTAGCTCTACCTGTGCCCCCTGCCCCAGCCGGCGCTTGAGCTGTTTGAGGTAAATCAGCTGCTGCTGTACCCGCTGGTCGAGGCGCACTCGCAACAGCCGCTGGCCGAGGCGCTGCACATCGCTCTGGGCATCAAGCAGGTGTTCAGCCACTAGGGTTTTGAGGTGAACGGCCCGCTGCTGATGGGCCTCGACTAAGTCGGCTAGGGCGGGGACGGCGGCGATCGCCGCCGCCGTGGGCGTATGGGCGCACAGATCGGCTGCCAGGTCGGCCAGAGATTCGTCGCGCTGATGGCCAATGCCCGTCACCACCGGGATCGGGCAGTTGGCCACGGCCCGCACCACGCGCTCGTCGTCAAAGCATTCTAAATCTTCGCTGGCCCCGCCACCCCGCGCCAAAATCAACACCTCGGCGCGGCCATTGGCGGCGACGCGATCCATCGCCGCCACGATGGAGGCGGGGGCGGTGTCGCCCTGCACCGTAGCGGGCGAAAACAGAATGTGCAGGCCGGGGTGGTGGTGGCGCAGCGATCGCTGAATGTCTCCCCACGCCGCCGCCTGGGGCGACGACACCACGGCAATGGTCTGGGGTAGGGCGGGCAGGGGGCGCTTAAACTCGGGGTCAAACAGCCCCTCAGCGCTCAGCCGCTGGCGCAGCTGGCGGTAGCGCAGGGCCTTGAGACCGTCACCACTGGGCAGCACCTGCCATACGGTTAGCTGGTAGCTGCTGCGCTGGGGGTAGACCTTGACAGTGCCCAGGGCAATCACCTGTTCGCCCACCGTGGGCAGGGTCGTTAGCCTAGCCTGCTGGCTGCGCCAGGCCACGGCGTTAATGGCTGCCCCGGTATCAGGGTCGGTGAGGGTAAAAAACAGCCCCTTGGCGTGGGGGTTGGCGCTAGAGACTTCGCCCACCACCCACACCTGGCGCAGGTTGGGGTCATCTTCCAGCAAGGCTTTGATGTAGTCAACTAAACCACCGACGCTGAGGGCGGCTGGCGTGGTGACTGGGGTCAGCTCAAAATCAGGCATCGCGTTTTTGCACTAGTCTCGTTTCTGTACTGTCTCGTTCCCGTCTTGCGCTTGGTAGAGGGTACCAAGGCCTCCAAAAGAAATGCGTCGCGGCTGGCTCCTACCGCTCTCTAGTTCATGCAGAACCGCAGTCATGCTGGGCCACTGCATTTAAGCGCTCTCCCTCGGTAGAGGCTGGGGAAAGCGTTTAACATCATAAACTGAATGCCATAAGGCAGGGGAATGTCCCCATGTTAGGTTGATCAGCCAATAGGAGAAATTCTCCAGAATGCTCATGAATTGTGAACTTCGGCCACAACCACCAGGGAGTGAACTCCCTGGCTCATAGTAAAAGTCTGCTAAAGCAGACTGGGGCACTCGGTGCTTAATCCTCTTCCGAGGATTTCTGCTTTGAGCCTAGGACTTTCAGCCCTTGGCTCAGTGGCCAGACTTGGGGATCCTACTTGCCCTGGCCTCTAGGGCGTGATCATCCCCCAAAATCCATCCACTTCACAATCAACATTGTCGTCAACGCGGTTTTGCCATGGTTGCTACCCCTCTACCCTCTGACCGGTCTGCCTCGGGCCATCGCGCCGCCATTCTCGCTGCCCTGGAGCGGCTGATCGATGTGATCGCCCAGCTACGCCACCCCGAAACCGGCTGCCCGTGGGATTTGGCCCAAACCCCCACCAGCCTAATTCCCTATGTGATTGAAGAAGCCTACGAAGTAGTCGCTGCCCTTCAGGTGGGAGAAAAGGGAGCGATCGCCGAGGAACTCGGCGACCTGCTGCTGCAAGTGGTGCTGCAGGCCCAGGTCGCCAGCGACCACGGTGACTTTGACCTGGGCACCGTAGCCACCGGCATTGCCGACAAGCTAGTGCGCCGCCATCCCCATATTTTCGGCGAGACCGCTGGTGATGCGGCCAGTCAAACCCCCGAAGAAGTCAGCCGAAACTGGGAGCGGATTAAGGCCGAGGAAAAGGGCATTCCCCACGACCCACACCGGTTAACCCCCAAGCTGACCAAATACAGCCGCACCCTGCCGCCACTGATGGCCGCCAGCAAAATATCCGCCAAGGCCGCTAAAGCCGGGTTTGAGTGGGAAACTATTGACGATGTGTGGGCCAAATTCCACGAAGAACTGGACGAGTTTCGCCAGGCCCTGGCCCACGAGCCGAAGGCCAACCAGCGGGCGGAGCTAGGCGATCTGCTGTTTACCCTGGTGAATCTGGCCCGCTGGTATGACCTTGATCCTTCAGAGGCGTTGCAAAGCACCAACCGTCGCTTTATCAGCCGGTTTGAGCTGGTAGAAGCGGTGGCGGAGCAGCCGTTGAGCGAGTATGCCGTTGACGAGCTAGAGGCAATGTGGCAGCGGGCAAAGGCAAGGCTGGCCAGTTCTTAGTACATTCGGCCCTCGGATACCTATCCCCAGTGCATTTGAAGATAACTATTGGCTCCCCCTAGAGGGCTTGAAGGCCGCTTAAATTACCTGTCCACTTGCTTAAGTCGAGATCAAGGAAGCTATACCTAATTGCTGACGACAGATACCACCTCCGCCCCTAGAACCCCGCTAAAGGATGCGGTAGTATCGGCAGTAACCTTAAGTAGCTAGGAGGGGTATACCAATGTTCCATCTATATTTTGGGGCGTTTGATATTGTGCTCTATTTGGCGGGCACCTGTGGCGCGATCGCCCTCTCCAAAGCCCTCTGCGACCAAATGGATGAAGCCCAGGCGGCCCAAAGCCTCACCACCGAAAGCCTCACCACCCAAAACACCACGGCCCCCATGCAGGAGATCGCGCCCCACCTGATCGCCCCCGCTGCCCATCGCAAAGCGGTCGGCGTTAAGGTGTCGGCCAGCTAACTACAGCCGTTTTTTCTGCATGGCGTTTTTCTGCATAGCCATGGGCTAGTACTCTGTGGCATAAGTCAGCCAACTGTTCCTGAACCCCAGCACCTGACACCTAAAGCCCCCAGAGCTGCCTATTTCTGCCAGCCAGTACTTAGGGTACCAAGTGGTGGCTGATGGCAAAGCGCAGCAGCTCAGAGCGGTTGCTGGTTTCGGTTTTGCGCAGCAGGCTGCTGACGTACTTCTCCACCGTGCGAGGGCTAAGAAACAGGCGATCGCCGATTTGAGAATTCGACAGCCCATCTGACAGCAGCGCCAGCACATCTTGCTCGCGGGTAGTAAAGTCAGCCGCCAGCTCCGACGGGTCAGGCACCCAGGGGGTGATATCGGCAGAGGCGTCACCGGTTTGCAGCGCCCGCTGCTGGGCGGTGCTCAGAGCCACCTGCTGAATCCACGCCGATTGGATCAGCTGCGATCGCTCTAGCAAATTTCGCACAATTGCGCCCACCTCCGTCAGCTCAACCGGCTTAGAAAGGTATAGGTCACAGCCCATCTGATAGCCGCGAATGCGATCTTGAGTTTCATTGTGGGCGGTGAGAAAAATCACCGGCAGCAGCCGAAACGCTGGCAGCTGCCGCACCTTTTGCACCAGGCTGTAGCCGTCTAGTCCCGGCATGCCCACGTCGGTAATAATCAGCTGAGGCTGGTGACTAAACACCTGCTGTAGGGCCATTTCACCATGGCTCGCCATCAGCACCGAGTAGCCCTCCAGTTTCAAATAGTCGCCCAGCGACAGGCGAGTGCCCTCGTCGTCTTCGGCAATGAGAATGGTGAGCGGCATGGCGTTCTACCAGAGTAAAGCTGTGGGCGAGCAAGCTATTGTGACCTACACCTACGCTTGGGCAAGCGGTTAGGTCATTGTTGTCCTCTTAGCCTAAACGAGAAACTAGGGGGCTGGGTTTATTTGTTGCCGAAGTTAAACCCTGCCAAAGTATCTACTCCGGCAGGGTTCACAACTCTTTATTATTTTTCGTGCTTCGGGGGGTTATCCGAGGCGATAGCCAAAGCCGCGCACGGTTTTGAGGTACTGGGGGTGGCTAGGGTCAACCTCCAGCTTTTCGCGAATCCAGCGAATGTGTACATCTACGGTTTTGTTGTCGCCCATAAAGTCGTGGCCCCACACCTGATCGATGATCTGGTCGCGCGACCACACCCGCCGGGGCTGGCCCATAAACATCTCTAAAATGCGGAACTCCTTGGGCGAGAGGTTAATCTCCTCACCCTTGAGATACACCCGGCATTCTTGAGGGTGCAGATGGATGTCTTCAAACTGAAGAATATTCTCTTTTTCGGCCTTGCCCTTGCCCTGCTGACGACGCAGCAGCGCTCGACACCGCGCCACCAGTTCACGCATGCCAAAGGGCTTGGTCAGGTAGTCGTCGGCACCGATTTCGAGACCCACCACCCGGTCGGTCTCGGTGCCCTTGGCGCTCAGCACCAAAATCGGCACGTCAATGCCCTGGTGGCGCAGCAGCCGGCAGAGATCTAGGCCGTTCATGCCGGGCAGCATCAGGTCGAGCACCACCAGGTTGATCTCGGGGCGGTTGGTACGGCTCGAAACCGAGGTACCGCCCAGCATATCGAGGGCAGTCAACCCATCCTCGGCAATGAGAATGTTAAACCCCTCTTCGGCCAGCCCCAGGGCCACCGTTTCTCTAATTAGCTCTTCGTCTTCGACCACTAGCACGCGACCCAGGCCAACCCGCAGATTGGGCTGGGTCTGGGGTGAAAGCTCTAAAGAATCCATAGGAAACGGTTAAAGATTGATCGTTACAATCATATCAGCCCCTAAGGGCAGATCATTGTCATAAACAGCCTAAGTCGTTGCCGGCAGCCCATGCCCCCCCACTTTGAGCACCAACGGTCAAGAGTCCCTGACTAACGCTTCAAGAGCATCGGGGTGGGTGGGCAAATCGGCGGTCAACACAGCACAGCCCGTGGAGGTAATCTGCACGTCGTTCTCAATGCGAATGCCGCGCACCTGCTGGAAGTCGTCTAACCGCCCCCAGTTCACCGCGTCGTCGTACTGACCCGACTGCCGGGCCGGGGCAAGAATGGCGGGCACCTGGTAAAAGCCGGGTTCTATGGTAACTACCATATTGGCCGCCAGGGGGCGATCCAGGCGCAAAAATTTGAGGCCAAAGCGATCGCTGCGCACCCGCCCCGGCGCATATCCCGCCACATCCTTCAGATCTTCCATGTCGTGCACATCTAGCCCTAGCAGGTGCCCCACCCCGTGGGGAAAGAACAGCGCATGAACGTCGCGCTCGACGAGATCGTCGGGGTCGCCCTTGAGCAAACCCAGGTCCACCAACCCCGCCGCCAGGGTGCGGCAGGCCAGCAGGTGCAGGTCGCGGTACTCCACCCCCGGTCGGGCGGCGGCGATGCAGGCGTCGTGGGCCGCCAGCACCGCGTTGTAAATATCGCGCTGGGCGGGGGTAAAGCGCCCCGAGACCGGCCAGGTGCGGGTAATGTCTGAAGCCCAACCGCTGGGGGCTTCGGCCCCCACATCGGCCAGCAGCAGATCTCCCGCCGCTAGAGAATGGTGATACTGCTCGTTGTGCAGCACCTCGCCGTGGACGGTGACAATGCTGTTGTAGGCGCAGGTCATACCCGCCGCCATGATCACCTGCTCCATGGCGGCCCGCACCTGGGCCTCGGTGGTGGCCCCAGGGGTAGCGGCCATGCCCGCCCGGTGGGCGGCAACCGATACCGCCGCCGCCGTTTTGATCTGTTCGATGGCGTGGTCGTCGTGGTGCAAGCGCAGCGCCACCAGAGCTTCTATGAGCGCCTGGCTGTGGCGGGGGCCAGACTCAAACTGGGTGGGCAGGGTGGCCGAGTCGCCCAGGTACTTTTTGACCTGCTGGTAGGGGTAGGCGGCATCGGCTCCGATCGCAGCGGCGATCACCTCTCGACTGGGGGTAGGCCCGTGCCACAGCGCCGCCTCGGGGGAGGTGTCATCGATGAATAGGGTCAGCCGCCCGGCCTCTAGGTGTAGGGCAGCATTGCTCAGGGGCAGACCCGCAAAATACAAAAAGTGGCTGTTGGCCCGAAAGGGGTAGACATTGGCCGGAAAGTTGCGCGACACCGCTCGCCCCGACCCCAGCACCACTGGCCCGGGGTAAAGCTCAGCCAGGCGATCGCGGCGCTGCTTTAAAACTTGAGCCAGGGGTATCGCGGAGGTTTGAATGGCCATAGATGCCATAGATAATTACATCCACTAGTCGAACGGTAAGGTTTGCGGTTTGCAGGGGCCTAAAACCCGACACCCGACACCTGAAACCCAGCACCTAATTTTCACACTTCTGCCAGGCATTACCAGAGGCCACTCTCTAAATCTAGCGTTAATGCTGCGGCACTGTCTGTTAACCCAGATCCCACTGCCATCTTCTAGAATAGGGATAACAATAAATTATTTTTTGTATATCTCTCGCTTCAAACCTAGTTCAAATGCACTAATATTGGATCTATAACGGCTAGCCTAATTCCAGGTGCAGCGCTATGGCTTCCTTAACGATTCGACTAGGGTCACGGGTTCGCCTCAAGGGTCAAGACGACCATGTGCCCGACTTTGTGGTAGTGCGGTGCGAGCGCGATCGCTGCTGGATTCGCCAGCACGACTGGGCACCCGACACCGAGATCAACGTCAGCTTCAAGCAGCTTTTTGTGCCCGCCGAGGCTGGGTCAACGCTGCCCATTGCCCTGGCTGAGCGGGTCAAGGCCTCGGGGCTACTGGCCACCCACGGCGACCATCGCGCCGGCGACAACGTGATCTATTTAGACGCCTACCGCCGCCGCCAGGGTCATCGCTAGGGCCGCTGCCGGCCCACTTAAAACCTCCGGTGCACTCAAAACGATACATTCTTCGCGCACCGCTCAGCCGCCCAGGTGTTACGATGCAACTCTGTCGGTTTCAGCGGGGATCAGCCGCTGAAGGAAAGGGGGAAAGCGCAGCGTAAATCTGCCACTGTCCCGCAGCTGTGAGCCTATTTTGGTGCTAAGCGACTTAGTCGCTTAGCACCAAAATAGCCAAGTCAGAATGCCCGCCGATGGATGCCCACCCTCATATCCATCTGCGAGGTACAGATGACTAATAGTCTTTGGTTTGCCCTAGAGCGCTGGCGCTCTGGGCTATGGTTTTTGGCTGTTTTTAGTCGCGCAGGGTAATGGCCATGCGCGCACCCGATACGGTTTGGCAGGGCTGCTTTGGCGACTGGCAACCTCTGTTTATTCGCGAATACTGGCTGATTCTGGGCCACCTGGCCTGGCAGGGGTTTTTGCACCACGGCCCCGGCATGGTGGTCTGCGAAATTCACAGCGTCACCGCTACGGTGGACTGGAGTCGCACAGCGGTGCCCTACACCGCCCGCTTTGTGCCCCAGGCCGAGCTAGCGCTCTGCTGGCAAGATCTAAATCTAGCCGCCGATCAGCGCCCGGTAGTAGACAACGCCGTCGCCACCTACGACCCGGCGCAGGATGCCATCCTGCTGCTGCTAGGTGACTCCGAGCCCTACATCTCTTGTTTGAAAGGCTGGGCGGTACCGCCGCCCGAGTGCTCGCGCCAAATGGGCGATCGCAGCGCCGAGTTTGTCATTCCACCCACAGCCTAAATTTTCCCGTTTTGCCAGCCCTCCTCAAAGCACAGATCGCTGGCGAAATACGTTCACCTATTCATTTAAACCCAATGACCCAACCCGCCACGCTATTTGTCTGCGCCCTGTGCAAATTTCCCAGCCCGGTGCCGGGGGCGAGCGACACCACCGGAGGGCAGCACCTGATCGACGAGCTAACCAACTGTCTGGGTGCTGATCAGAGCGAAATCACCATTCAGCCCGTGCGCTGTATGGCCGCCTGCGATCGCGCCTGCAACGCCGCCCTCACCGCCCCCGGCAAGCTCACCTTTATCTTTAACAATCTCTCACCCCAGGCAGTAGCCCCCGACCTGGCAGAATTTTGCCGCCAGTACGCCGAAGCGACGGGGGGTAAGGTGCCCTATGGAGTGCGATCGCAGTCCATTAAGCAGGCGACTGCCTACGTGCTGCCGCCGCTGGCAGATGGGGCGGTGGGGGCGGCGATCGCTCGGTAGTGGGTGGGTAAGTGGATGGGTGGATGAGTGGATGAGTGGATGAGTGGATGAGTGGATGAGTGGATGAGTGAAGGGAGCCTGAACTGAACTACCCATC
>DAIPYU010000051.1:0-15129 GCA_036782635.1 Nodosilinea sp. CTOTU7353 | reverse complement strand
AGTGGATGAGTGGATGAGTGGATGAGTGAAGGGAGCCTGAACTGAACTACCCATCTACCCATCCACCCCCTACCCATCCACCCGCCTACCCGCCCACAATCTCAAACTCCAACCCCAACTCCCCCGCCAAATCACAAGTCTGGTGGTCAACCTCATTTGTATCGCTCAGCTCTAGGTTGTAGAAGCTGACGGCAGAGTGGCGAAAGTATGGCCCCGCGTGCCAGGTGCCTACCTCCAGCTTGATAAAGCAGTTGCCGGGGATGTGAAAGGCTTGGATGGTTTGCGGGTCGGGCTGCTCCGCCGCCCCCGGTGGGGCCACCGCCATCAGCCAGTCTTTGCCCTCTAAGGCCCCCAGGCACTGGGTGCAGCGCTGGTGCCGAGTAATAGTGCGAAACCGGGTGCCCTTGGCCTCTAGAGTCATGATGTAAAAGCGGGGAATGCCGCCATCGAGCTGGAGTTGGGCGTCATCGGGGCCAAAAACAGCACCGTCGGCACTGGGAAAAATCACCTGGCCAAAAGGATTAAAGGCCTCTGGAGTGATAGTTTGAGCTGTCAGTTTCTGAAGGCTGAGGGGTAGGGACATCGGTATATTAATACAGAAGGTTTGAGATTTGCCTGCCTAGGATTGGCCATTGTCATTTTCAAATAATGCCTCTAGATCTTGGTAGCCGCTGACGACTCGAAGAATCTCGATGCCCTCTGCAATTGACCGATAGAAAATCAGATAGCTCTCGACGGGCAGGCTTCTAACTCCAGTGCCGAGTTCCCAGAATAGTGAATCGGCAAATATTGCTCATGGGGTCTGGTTGCGTTTCTGGTTTAGCCGCTCTTGCAGTTGGCTAAACACGACGTCTGCATCCATAACCTCCCCTTTTTCAGAGGCGTCTAGGCCAATTCTGACATCGTCGCGTAGGGCCTGGTAGCGGCCCTGATAGATTTTCTCTATGTCTTGCAGGAGCTGGATACCCGTCAAGAAGACTTCGCTGGCAGAGGCATATTGGCCGCTGGTAATCTTGGATTGAATATACTGTTCTACTTCTGGCGTTAGCGTAATTTCCATAGCCTGCCCTCTGTTTATTTGCTAGTTTAGCCAACGGTTTGCCGTGCTGAGACGTCGGTGATCGCTAGGATAGGCAAAGGCCTGTACCCGTCCCGTACCCATCGGTGGGGCATCGGCGGTCAGCTATTGACGGCACCCCAAAGAAAATACTCAGGCTTTACCCTTATTGGTAAGCTGAAGGTTTGTTTCTTTATTTGCAGAGTTGGGGCAGTAAGGCATGGATAACAAGTTGATGCTGATGATTCCGGGGCCGACCCCTGTGCCAGAGCAGGTGCTGTTGGCCATGGCCAAGCACCCCATGGGCCACCGCAGCGGCGAGTTTAGCGCCATGATGGCCGAGGTGACCGAAAATCTCAAGTGGCTGCACCAGACCCAAAACGACGTGCTGGTGCTGGCCGCCAGCGGCACCGGGGCCATGGAGGCGGGCATCATCAACTTTCTCAGCGCGGGCGACAGGGTGCTGGTGGGCAACAACGGCAAGTTTGGCGAGCGCTGGGGCGACCTGGCCCGCGCCTACGGCCTCGACACCCAAGAGATCACCGCCGAGTGGGGCAAGCCCCTCAACCCCGACGACTTCAAAGCGGCTCTCGAAGCCGATACTGCTAAAGCCATCAAAGCGGTGATCATCACCCACAGCGAAACCTCCACCGGGGTGCTCAACGATTTAGCAACCATCAACCGCTACGTCAAAGCCCACGGCGCGCTGATCATTGTCGATGCGGTGACCAGTCTGGGGGCCTGCTCCGTACCGGTGGATGAGTGGGGTCTGGATGTGGTGGCGTCTGGCTCCCAAAAGGGCTACATGATTCCGCCGGGGCTGGCCTTTGTCAGCGTTAGCGCCAAGGCCTGGGAGGCCTACGAAACGGCGACCCTGCCCAAGTTCTACCTCGACCTCAAGCCCTACAGCAAGGGCGCCGCGAAGAATACAACTCCCTTCACGCCGCCCGTGAACCTGTTTTTTGCCCTCCAGGCGGCCCTGCAAATGATGCAAAAAGAGGGGCTAGAAGCGATTTTTGCCCGCCACGATCGCCAGAAGCGGGCCACCCGCGCCGCCATGGCTGCCCTCAACCTGCCGCTGTTTGGGGCCGACGACTGCGCCAGCCCGGCGATTACCGCCGTCATGCCCCAGGGGGTCGAGGCAGAGCAAATTCGCTCGGTGATGAAAAAGCAGTTTGATATTGCGCTAGCCGGGGGCCAAGACCACCTCAAGGGCCAGATCTTTCGCATTGGCCACCTGGGCTTTGTGGGCGATCGCGATGTGTTGACCGCCGTGGCGGCGATCGAGGCCACCCTCACCAAGCTGGGCTACGACCAGTTCACCCCGGGGGCCGGGGTAAATGCGGCGGGCAAAGTCCTGCTGGCCTAGCGCTTACTGAAAAAAGGCCCAGGGGTTGTGCAACCCCTGGGCCTTTTTTGTTTTTAGCCTGCCCCTACTTGCCCATGCCCAGCTGCTGAGCTTTCTGGTAGACCTTGCCCTCGGTCAGCAGCGAGGGGGCAATCACCACCTCCACCTGCTGCATTTCTTTGAGGTCTTTGGCCCCCAGAGTGCCCATGCTGGTTTGCAGCGCCCCCAAGAAGTTGTGGGTGCCGTCGTCTAATCCGGCGGGGCCGCGCAGAATCTGCTCTAGGGTGCCGGTGGTGCCCACCTTGATGCGGGTGCCCCGGGGCAGCACCGGGCTAGGGGTGGCCATGCCCCAGTGGAAGCCGCGCCCCGGCGCTTCGGCGGCGCGGGCAAAGGGCGAGCCGATCATGACGCCGTCGGCCCCGCAGGCGATGCACTTGCAGATGTCGCCGCCGGTCACCAGGCCGCCATCGGCCACAATGGTGACGTAGCGCCCGGTCTCAGCAAAGAAGTCGTCGCGGGCGGCGGCGCAGTCAGCCACCGCCGTCGCCTGGGGAATGCCAATGCCCAGCACCCCGCGCGAGGTGCAGGCGGCACCGGGGCCAATGCCCACCATCACGGCGGCGGCCCCGGTTTTCATCAGGTTGAGGGCAACCTCGTAGGTGACACAGTTGCCCAAGATCACCGGCATCGGCATTTCGGCGCAAAAGGCCGCCAGGTCGAGGGGGCTAATATCCGCTGGCGACAGGTGGGCGGTGGAGACCACTGTGGCCTGCACAAATACCAGGTCGGCCCCAGCTTCGGCTACAGTCTTGCCGAACCGAGCCGCCCCGGCAGGGGTAAGGCTGACAGCGGCCACGCCCCCGCCCGCCTTAATCGCCTGAATGCGCTTGGTGATTAGTTCAGGCTTGACGGGTTCGGCGTAGAGGCTCTGCATCAGGCCCACAAACTCGTCTTTGCCCACCGAGGCAATCTGGTCGAGGATGGGGTCGGGGTTGTCGTAGCGGGTTTGAATGCCCTCTAGGTTGAGCACCCCGATCGCCCCCAGCTCAGACAGCCGAATCGCCATGCCCACATCTACGACCCCATCCATGGCGCTGGCCAGAATCGGAATCTCACGCTCAATGCCGCCAATGTGCCAACGGGTGTCAGCCAGGCTTGGGTCCAGGGTGCGTGGCCCTGGTACCAGGGCAATCTCATCAATACCGTACGCTCTGCGGACTACTTTGCCGCGACCAAGTTGTATATTCACGTCCCTCTCAAGCCTCTAGGCCAAAATCATTCAGCTAGCCTAGCAAAAAAGAATTCTCGCCGTATAGCCATGGGAGCGAATCGGGGAAGCGCAACCCTGCTCTCGGCGGGGATACCAGCAGCGAGTGATAGTATTGGTCAGGCTCGGGCCAACACGATTCTTTTTGAGCGGGGAAAACCGGTTGTGAATCTGTCTTCGCTGTCGTTTTTGCGCAAAATGCGATCGCCCAATCGCCAGTTTGCAGTGATTGGCCTGGGGCGCTTTGGGCGGGCGGTGTGCGGCACCCTCAACGGCCTGGGCTACGAGGTGCTGGCCGCCGACACCGACGAGCGCCGGGTCAGCCAGGCCCTCACCGACCAGATTGCCGCCCACGCCCTGCAGCTCGACACCACCCAGCCCTCGGCCCTGCGCGAGGCGGGCATCACTGACTTTGACACGGTGATTGTGGCGATCGGCAACTACGTCGAAGAGAGCATTATCACCACCCTCAACCTCAAAGAGGCGGGGGTCAAGAATGTGGTGGCCAAGGCGTCGTCTGAGATTCACGGCAAGCTGCTTGATCGCGTCGGGGCCGACCATGTGGTGTTTCCCGAGCACGAGATGGGCTGTGAGCTGGCGCGATCGCTCACCTCCCCCGGCATTCTCGATCGCTTTGAGATTGACCCCCACCACTGCATTGCCGAAATCATCGTGCCCGAGGCCTTTGACCAAAAGACTATCGTTGACCTCGACCTGCGCAACCGCTACGAGCTCACTCTGCTGGCCATCAGCCAAGAAAAAGATCCCGATCAGTTTGAGATCAACCCCAGCCCCGTCACCCGGCTTAAAGCTGGCGGGCTAATGGTGGTAATCGGCAGCAACAAAGGTTTAGAAAAGCTCCCGGTTTAGCCTGTAGAGAAGAATTAGCCCATGCGTGTAATTGGACTCATCAGCGGCACCTCCGCCGACGGCATCGACGCCGCCCTAGTCGAGCTAGATGGTCAGGGCTATGACCTCTCCATCTCCCTGGTGGATGAGCTGACCTGGCCCTACCCAGCGGCGCTGCGACAGCAGATTTTGGCCCTCTGCGCCGGAGAGGCCGTCAGCTTAGAGTGCCTGGCGGAGCTAGACGACGCCGTCGCCCACACCTTTGCCCAGGCGGCCCAGGCGCTGATCGCCCAGGCTGGCCCGGCCGATTTGATTGCCTCCCACGGCCAGACCGTCTTTCACCGGCCGGTGGGCCGGCCGGCGCTGCCCCACCAGGGGCCAATTCGGCTAGGCTACACCCACCAACTGGGGCGCGGGGCCGTCATTGCCCAGCAGGTGGGCCTGCCCACCGTCAGCGACTTTCGCCAGGCTGATATTGAGGCCGGGGGCGAGGGCGCGCCCCTGGTGCCGATCGTCGATCGCTGTCTATTCAGCCATCCCCGGCAGCGGCGCTGCGTGCAAAACCTCGGCGGCATTGGCAACGTCGCCTACCTGCCCCCCTGGGACCGCGCCACGCCACCCCCAAAAGTTTTGGGCTGGGACACTGGCCCGGCCAACTCGCTGATGGATATTGCCGTACACAGTCTGTCAGAAGGCCGTCTCACCTACGACATCGACGGGGCCTGGGCAGCCCAGGGCACCCCCAGCCAGTCTTTAGTAGAAGCCTGGCTAGATCACTCCTACTTCATGCAGCCGCCGCCCAAGTCCACCGGGCGCGAGCTGTTTGGCTGGGCTTTCTTTGAACAGTGCCAGCGGGATGCTCAAGGGCTGGGGCTGGGGCCAATGGACCTGGTGGCCACCCTGACGGAGTTTACGGCGGCGTCGGTGGCCCAGGCCTACCGCAATTTTTTGCCGGCCCTGCCAGACCTGGTGCTGGTGTGCGGCGGCGGTAGCCGCAACCCGGTGTTGATGGCGCGGCTCCAGGCCCAGCTGCCCGAGGTGGCGGTGCAAACGACCGACTCCGTGGGGGTATCGGCCAGTGCTAAGGAGGCGATCGCCTTTGCCGTGCTGGGCTACTGGCAGCGCCAGGGCTTTCCCGGCAACCTGCCTGCTGTCACCGGGGCCAGCCGGCCAACGCCGCTGGGGCACCTCAGCCTGCCGCCGGAGTGCCCGGGGTTGCCCTGACCCCGTATCTCAGTCTAAGCAATAGGGCGTATGCTTGAGAGGCCCAGGGCAAACTGCGTTAGCTTGGGCCAACCCTAGGGGATGTTAAGGCGGATGTTAAGGCGGATGTCGTCGGGCAGGTCAATGGCTAGGGGAGCATTGTGTGGTGCATAGCTTTTTAATTGAGCCTGGGCGGTGGACTCTTCAGGGCAACTGGATGGAACGCGATCGCCTACCCACCCCGGTCAAGGGCAAGATTCTGATCGCCTGGAGCCGCGACGACTGGTTCACCATGGTGATGAAGCTGATGCTGCCCGATGCTCAGCCCGCAGAGATGGCGCTCCAGTACCGGGGGCGGCTGACCAGCGGCGACTGCCAATATACCTTTGTGCTTCAGCACAGCCTGCTGGGGCGGGTAGAGGGCGAAGGCTGGGTGGCCCCCGACTCGATTATTCAGCGCTACTGGGCCTTGGGCGATCGCCAGCGCCGCACCGGGTTTGAAACCCTCTACCGCCTCGACAACGAGCGCTATCACATGTCCAGCGGTATCATGACTGGCCACTACCTCACCAGCGCCATGGAAGCTACCCTTCATCTCCAGAGTCCTGCAGTTCCTGGGCTGTAACCCACATAAATTGCTCTGTCAGAATGTACTAAAGTCAAACTAATACCTTTCAAAGACAGCTGGGCATATTAACTGTACGAGTCAGAACCCATAGCGCTAGCTCGGTCTGAGATCCAGTCAGGTGTGTGATCACAATCGATCCGAAAAACAGAGGCAACCACACCTCATGTCTACAACTCACTCCCTAAATGTCGGGAGTAGTTGGCTGGCCGTCTGTCCATAGTTTTTGGCATCGGGGTCTAGCCCTGCCGATAGACTGCGCGAACTGCCCATCGGACTTGCTCCGGGCCTGCCCTAGAAACCGAGTTCTTGCCCCATCGCCCACCATCGCCTTAGATAACCCTCAGACCTACTGTCTGACTGCTGCCCCTCCTCGTTCCTAGCTACCACCTTTCTATGGCTGATTCAAATCTGGGTTGTAAATTAGCAAACCGCTACGAGCTTCTAGAACCCATCGGCCAGGGATCCATGGGACGGGTATATATGGCCGAAGACCTGCTGCTGGGCAGCGTTAAGGTGGCGATCAAGTTACTGTCCCAGACTCTGCCCGACAAGAAAATGCGCGATCGCTTCATGCAGGAAGCCATGACCTGCGCTCAGCTGGGCCAAAAGAGCATCCACGTGGTGCGCGTTACCGACTACGGAGTCAGTGACGAAGGCGTCCCCTTTTACGTTATGGAATACCTTAAGGGGCAAAGCTTGAGCCAGATGGTCAACGCTCAACCCCTGCCCATTCCTCGCTTCTTGGGCTTAATTCGACAGATTTGCCTGGGGCTACAGGCGGCCCACGAGGGCATCATCCTCAAGAGTCAGCCTGATCCAGTGCCCATTATTCACCGAGACATCAAGCCCAGCAACATCATGATCGTGCAAGACCCCACCCTGGGAGAGCTGGCAAAGATCTTAGACTTTGGCATCGCCAAACTCATGCAGATCGACAGCGATCAGACCAACTGCTTCATGGGCACCCTGGCCTACGCTTCGCCCGAGCAGATGGAAGGCAAGGAACTCGACAGCCGCTCCGACATCTACAGCCTCGGGGTGATGATGTTTCAAATGCTCACCGGTCATCTGCCCCTGCGGGCCAGCAGCCACACCTTCGGCAGCTGGTACAAGGTACACCAGACCCAGACCCCCAAACGCATGGTCGAGGTGGTCAACGGTCTTAAAGTTCCTAAACTACTCGAAGACCTGGTGATGGACTGCGTGGCCAAGCAACCCCAGGATCGGCCCCAGAGCACCCAAGAGATCTTGCAGATTCTAGAGCCGCTTCAGGCTCGCTACGTCAACGGCTTTCGCATTAGTCAGCGGATTGGTACCACCCTGACTCGAGTGCCAGTCACCCGTCAGCCCGCCGCCAACGAAATCGTGCAGGAAGATCAGGTGTGCAGGCTAACGGTGTGGCCAGCCGGCAAGCCCATCGCCGAGATTGTATTTCCCCATCCGCTACCGACCAGCCAGGGGCCTCTGTCTACCCTGTGGGCCATGATGCCCGAAGCTGAGATCAACCGTCGGTTGGTGAGCACCCGCTACAACACCTTTATCTGCACCATGGCTCCCCACCCGATGATGCTGTGGTTAACGGTGCTCTACAGCAGCGCCCACGGTGCCCGTTGGCTACCCTGCTACCTCGACCTTAAAACTCCCCTAGGCCAAGATATGGCTGGGCTGCTGGGTCAAACCGGCACCTACAAGCTGCTGCTGTTTGCCCTAGAAAATCCTCGCCGCTGCGCTCACGTGCTGACCTGTAATGTGTCGACTCCCCAGCGCAGCCTGCTGCAAGAGTGGGCACTGACCGCCCGCAGCCGTCCCTCGACTGGGGCCATGATCACCAGTCGGGACCTATTACGCAACGAGCTACAAAACAAGCTCAAGGCCAAGGTGCTGCAAAAGCTAGAGTCTATCTATGTCGACACTGGCTCTAATCTCTACGACTAAGGAGATTTCCAGGAAAGAAGATACTAGCTTTAATCCAACGACTGTAGCCGCTGTAGCGATTATTTTGTCTGTCAAGCTCACCCTGCTATGCGGTTCGAGCCCTAATTGATACTGAATCCGCCTTGACTAGCCCCCCGTGGCTTTTAGCACGATTAACCCGATTGCACAGCCGTCGAGGTGTTGGCGCAGTTTGACGAGGCCCGGCTCACTGTTGGCCACTTGAAGGGCACAGCCTGACGGACGAATATGAGCAGCCAAACACCGCTTCGAGACATCGATGCCAATCCATTGCAGACTCTCAGATTCATGGTTCATAGTTCTATCCACCTTGAAGAATAAGTAGCCGTCTGACATAAACTCGTCCTGGCTCGATATGGAGTCACAAGCTCCTGGCGATTTTGCGAGTTTTATCCCGTCAGGTACGGCGACCCAAGCTACAGGTGGTTTCGTCAACCTAGGGTGGGACGCTCTGCTACACGTTCTAAGATACAAAGGTGGGCACTGCCCACCAGTTGGGAAACTATGGGGTTGAGAACGGCAATGTTGGCGAAACGGATTGTGCCCTGTTTGGATGTCAAAGCGGGGCGGGTGGTGAAAGGGGTTAACTTTGTCGATCTGCGCGATGCCGGCGACCCGGTGGAACTGGCCCAGGCCTATAACCAGGCGGGGGCCGATGAGCTGGTGTTTCTCGACATCACCGCCACCCACGAAGACCGCGATATTATCTACGACGTGGTCTATCGCACCGCCGAGCAGGTGTTTATTCCCCTCACTGTGGGCGGGGGCGTGCAATCCTTAGAGACAATTAAAAAATTGTTACGGGCTGGGGCCGACAAGGTCAGCATCAACTCGGCGGCAGTGAAGCGGCCTGAGCTAATTAGAGAGGCCAGCGATCGCTTTGGGGCGCAGTGCATTGTGGTGGCGATCGACGCTCGTCGCCGTACCGACCCCACCAACTCCGGCTGGGATGTCTATGTGCGGGGCGGGCGCGAGAACACCGGCCTCGACGCCCTGGCCTGGGCCGAAACGGTGGTCAACCAGGGGGCGGGCGAGCTGCTGGTCACCAGCATGGATGCCGACGGCACCCAGGCGGGCTACGACCTCGACCTCACCCGCGCCATCGCCGATCAGGTGCCGGTGCCGGTGATCGCTTCGGGCGGGGCGGGCAACTGCGACCACATTCACCAAGCACTGACCGAGGGCCAGGCCGAGGCGGCGCTGCTGGCCTCACTGCTGCACTACGGGCAGCTGACGGTGCAGCAGGTGAAGGAGCATTTGCGCGATCGTAGCGTGCCAGTGCGACTGCCCTAGGCTGGGCCGCGCTGGGTCAAAACCGAAGACTTTCTGTGGAACCCTGTCGGATTTATGAATGCCTGTTACGATGTGTAACACAAGAACCAGATGCGTTAACACTGGCTGTTCAAACCGTTACTTAGACAGTTTTCCATGCTTCTGCTCATCCTGACTATCGTTATTGCCCTGGTGGCCTGGGCGCTCCGGCTAATGGAGCAGGCCGTCAAAGGTCAGGAATTTTCCCTGATGCTGGCCGGTTTCTTGGTGGCGTCTTCCGCCGCTGCTTTGATGGGCGTCTACTTTCTCATGGGCAACTACATTGTCTATATGGATCATGCCGCTCAGCAAACATCTAACCTAGAAGCGATGGACATTCCTTACACCACCTATGCCAGCGCTGCGGTGCCTGAGTCATCTAGCCTCATGGCCAACTGGTTGACCCAGGTAGAGTAAGTTTGTTAAAGGCTTTGAACTGGAAGAAGTCAGACTAAGGGTTGTAATGCTTACCCAGTTCGAACTTTGCCTTTAGGCTTGGATACGAAATATAGAAGCCGTCGAGAGTTGTTTGATATCGACGGCTTTCTAGTGTGAATATTCTCTGGGCAGCCCGCCTGCTGTCCCCATGGCTGCTGGATTGGGGGCAACAGGCGACTTGCTAATTTTTCTCAGCCCTGTGCGGTTGCCGCAGGCGGCTCAATTGAGCAAACCCCAGGTGGCGGGGCCAACGATGCCGTCTACGGTGAGGTCATTGTCGGTTTGAATCTGGCGCACGGCGGCCTCGGTTTGGCTGCCAAAAATACCGTCGATCGCACCGCTGTAGACCCCCTTGGTGCGCAGCCGCTGCTGAAGCTGACGCACGGCGTCGCCCTCCATGCCGGGGCGGAGTATCGGCAGAGCAGCCGTAGATCCAGTATTGGTGGCGGGTGGGGTGGTGCCAGCAGGCGGAGTGCCAGTGGCTGGTGTGCCAGTAGCCGGGGTGCCAGTAGCCGGGGTGCCAGTAGCCGGGGTGCCAGTAGCCGGGGTAGTACCCCCAGCCGCTGGGGCTGTGGCCGTGGGCGGGTTTGATTCACTCGGCGGCGTGGGAAACAAACGGCTCCAGGTGGCGGGGCCAACAATGCCGTCGGCGGTGATGCTAGCGGCGCTCTGAAAACGGCGAGCGGCGGCGGCGGTGTCTTCTGAATAAACTCCGGTGACTGGACCAGGGTAGTAGCCCAGCAGAATCAGCATTGACTGTAGCTCTCGCACCGATTCCCCTTGGCTGCCCAGCTGGAGGGTGGGCCGCACAATCCGCCCACCGCTGACCGTAGGAGAGGCGCTTGGCCCCGCTGGGGCTTCAGCTTCGGCCTGGGCTAGGGCGTAGGGACTGCTGGCCAGCGCGATCGCAGCAGCAATGCCCCAAACACCGAGGCCGACCCACCTAGGGGTTAGCCGTTTAACGAGTGGGGACAAGCAGAACATAGACTTTGCTCCAGGCAGAGGGAAGAATTGGCGACAGAGCTTGACAGCAAGCATTATAGGATTGCCGCTCATAAATGGGCTACTGCACAGTAAATAACTGCACAATTGATAAACGACAGTGTGACTCAATTGGTTTGAATAAAACGGTTTGTATAAAACCAGCTTGACTAAATGAATACCGCAGAAATATCCCAGGGTGGTACATCCGGTGACAAAGATTCCGCTGGCCCAGTCTGCTGCTCAATCTGTTTCGCTGGGCGATCGCCTGGAAGCTGCTCTTGAGGCCATTGCGATCGGCGATCGCTGGGCCACCCACCGCCGGGGCGCAGCTGATCAGACCTGGCAAGGAGGTTTACTGCGGGTCGCCCAAGCCTGTGCCGAGGGCGAGCGGCTGCAACCTCAGATCTGGCAGAGCCACTTTCAGGGGTTGCGCGACCCGGCGGCAGTTTTGATCAACGCTCTGCCCTACCTGTGGATCAATGCCGATGCCCACGGCCACCACCGGGCCGCCGTGGGGCGCTGGGTCGCAGACCTGGCCCTTCGAGACGAGGTAGCTAGGGCCTGCGACCAGTTGTTTTTGGTGCTGTGTCGAGAGATTGCCAATGCTTCTCACCATGCCTTGCCAGCCGGCCTAGCCGCCCGCTATTCCCTCGATCGAGGCTCTGTTTTGGGGCGATCGCTCGATCTAGCCGCCCAGAGCCAGGGGCAAGTGGCTCTGGTTTTAGCGCTGACGCATCAGCGGGGTGGGGCTACAGCAGAGATTGCGCTGGCCGGGGGGCTGCTGGGGCTGACCCAGGGCCGTGCCAGTCTGGGGGCGGGGCTGCGCCAGCGCTGGTTAGTCGGGTACTGCGCTCCAGACGGCGCTCTAGATGGCGCTCCGGGGCCAGATCCTTGGCTGGGGCTAGAAGACGACACCTTGGGCAAGATGGCCGCTGCTCTCCACCGCCGCTGGGCAGGGTTGGGAGTTGGCCACAGCCTAGAACAGCCTACCTTTCCTTTGGGTATTAGGGTTTGAGCCTAGTAAGGCCGTTAACCATAGCCGCCGCCTATAATGACCACAGAGTGGCCTGACAGTAGGCATGATAGCCCTGGCGCGATCTTGGGGAACGAGGCGCGGGAAATGTGAGGACTCTCTGATGTCATCTGTTCTGGGGCCATATGTCCTGGGGCTTGTGTCCTGAGGCTGTCTACGGTCTACTCTGGGGCCATTCGTTCTGGGGCTCTCTGGCCATTGCCCACGCCCTTTTAGCTGTCTTAATCTATGAAGGCAATTCAGGAACTTGTGGCTACGGTCGAGCGCTGGTGGGTTTTAGACCAGCGGGTCGCCAAGGCAGTGCCCTCTCGGGCTACTAGCCCGAGAGCTCAGTCAGACCTAGATTCTGAACCGCTGGGCCAGGGCAGAATTGCCCCTGCCGCCAGTCGCCTGAGCCCGCTGGCGGTGGTTCGGTCGCTACCCTGTCGCCCCCTGCGACGGGGCAAAAACATTCGCCATCCCCGGCTGGCCTTTGCCCTCACGGCCCTGGGCCTGACTGCTATTTTGGGCCAGCGGTTCTACAATCAGCCCAGTTTGCAGGTGGGCAGTGTGGCCCCCAGCAGCATTTTTGCCCCTGCCGATACTCGGGTAGAAGATCGAGAAACCACCGAAGAGCGTCGCCGCGATGCCCGCAACGGTGCCCTGCGGGTGCTGCGGGTAGAAAGCACCACCGACGAAACGGTGCTGCGATCGCTCAACAATCTCACCGCCCAGGTGGGCGACATTCGTCGCCAGGCCGGGAATGTGCCCTTTGCTCCCACTGGGGTGCTGTCCACCGATGTCCAGCTCTACCTGCGTCGCTCTGACGATGCCACCTGGCTAAAGCTGCGCAGCCTGATTGACCCCTTGGCTACCGACAACTCCTCCCCAGGAATTCGCGGTGAACGCATTGAGCTAGATACGCTGATGCGCAACCAGACCCTCACCCCTGACCAGCAAACGGCCCTGGGTGAACTGTGGGCCTACGGCCAGCGCACCAGCAGTCAGGAGTTTGCCCAACTGCTGGCTTCGGTCGAAAAAGCCCGCCAGGGCTATCACCAGGCCATGGCCAATCTAACCCTGCTAGCCGCCCAGACCGAGGGGGTCTCAGAGGCACCCCAGCTGTTTGATGTGAGCATCCAAGACTGGGCCAGCGCCCAGGTCGAGATCCGCAGTGCGGCAGAGCGGATGCTGGCCCAAGGGATTGCCTCTGGGCTGCCCCCAGACGTGCTTAACCGAGCGGCCCATCTACAGCTCAAAGACAATCTCCCCCGCCCCGTTGAGCCACTGGCGCGAGAAATTTTGCTGTCAACCCTTCAGCCCAACCTGGTCGAAGACAGCGATCGCAGCCGTCTCCAGGCCGATATGGCTGCCGAAGCGGTCAAGCCCGTGTACGTAGAAGTGCAGCAGGGCGAACTGATTGTGGCGGCGGGCGACACCATTACCCAGGGCAACTTTGTGCTGCTCGACAGCTTTAACCTCAGCCAGCGTCGGTTTAATTACTGGGGGCTGGCCATGTTTGGGGGGCTAGTGGCCTTGGGCGTGGGGCTGTTTCTGCTGATCGAGCGCTGGGTACCCCAACGTCTGCGCCAGCAAGATTACCTGCTGTTGACCGCCATGGTAGCCAGCACGGGCATTATGAAAATGGCCGGTATCGCCGCCTACGGGCTGCCCGCCATCGGCCTGCTGGCGGGCAGTTTCTACGGCCCGGTGCTGGGGGGAACCCTGGTGTTGCTGGTGGCTGTGCTGCTGCCAATCGGCTCGGCGGTGGGCAGCATTTCTTTCGCGGCGGGGGCGGCGGGGGCGTTTGTGTGCAGCCTGCTGGCCAGCCGCATGCGATCGCGCGAGGAACTGGCCATGCTAGGGGGCGGTGTGGGCCTCACCCAGGGCGTAGTCTACCTGCTGCTGACGCTGCTCTTTAGCCCCGTTTCGCTGATTTCCGCCTGGTCGGGGATCCTGATTGGGGCCGCCCTCCAGGGGGGCTACGGCGTGCTTTCTAGCATTGCCGCCCTGGGCCTCAGCCCCTACCTCGAGCATATGTTTGACCTGGTCACGCCGATTCGTCTGGCCGAGCTGTCAAACCCCAACCGGCCCATGCTCAAGCGGCTGGCTTCAGAGGCTCCGGGCACCTTTCAGCACACGGTATTTGTGTCGAGCCTGGCCGAAGCCGCCGCCCGCGCCCTGGGCTGCAACGTAGAGCTGGTGAGGGCGGGCACGCTTTACCACGACATCGGCAAGATGCACGACCCCCAGGGCTTCATCGAAAACCAGATGGGCGGCCCCAACAAGCACGACGACCTCAACGACCCCTGGCTCAGCGCCGACATCATCAAAAAGCACGTCACCGAAGGCATTGTCATGGCTCGCAAGTGCCGCCTGCCCAAGGCGGTGCGATCATTTATCCCCGAGCACCAGGGCACCATGCTGATCAGCTTCTTTCATCACCAGGCCCAAGAAATGGCCAAGGAAGACCCCGCCATCCTTGTGAAAGAATCTGACTTCCGCTACGACGGCCCCATTCCCCAGTCGCCCGAGACCGGCATTGTCATGCTGGCCGACTCCTGCGAAGCGGCGCTGCGATCGCTCACCGACGCCACCCCCGACGAGGCCCTAGCCATGGTCAACCGTATCCTGCGCGCCCGCTGGAAAGATAATCAGCTGGTAGAATCAGGCCTGAACCGCGACCACATGACCCTAATCGCCGAAATCTTTGTGCAGGTGTGGCAGCAGTACAATCACAAACGCATCGCCTACCCGAAGGCAGCCCTGACGCCGAAGGTGGGGTAGGGGAGTAGATGGGTGGGAATGTGGATGGGTGGGAATGTGGATGGGTGGGAATGTGGATGGGTGGGAATGTGGATGGGTGGATGGGTAGGGGCAGACCCACGTGTCTGCCCTGATTTTGCATAGAGCATTTTAAATATTGGTTAAATATTGGATGGACGAGTGAGGGAGTGGATGGGTGGGTAGGCGCAGACCCATGTGTCTGCTTTAACATTGCATAGAGAATTTTGGCTGTTGAATGGACGGGTGAGGGAGTAGATGAGCGGGTAAGTGAAACCATAGAAAGGCGACGAAG
>DAIPYU010000050.1:0-30461 GCA_036782635.1 Nodosilinea sp. CTOTU7353 | reverse complement strand
GGCCCAGGGTGAGGTCGTCTGAGGTGGCCAAGGTCAGCACGGCGGTGACGGTGCGACTGGTGGCCTCCAGCTCGGGCAGCAGGGCGGTGACCGTGGCGGCAAACCTGCGCTCACCGACTTCCACCGTTTGGGCACTGCCCAGGGATAGGCCGCTGGCCACCTCAGCCGGTACCCCAATGCGGGCCTCGGTAGCGCCGCCTTCGGTCAGCTGGAGAACGGTTTGGCCACCGCTGACGACCACGCCTTCGTCCACCAGGCGCTGGCTAATGCGACCCCCAAAGGGAGCGGTAATCACCGCCTTCGACAGATCCACCGCCACCGCCTCAAGGCTGGCGTCGAGCTGGCGCACCCGGGCCGCCTGGGCGGCGATCTGCTCGGGGCGAGTCCCGGCTAGCAGCTCGTCTAGATCGCTCTGGGCCTGGGCCAGACGGTTTTCTAGCGCCCCGGTACCAAAGGTCTGCTGGTCGAGTTCTTCGCGGGAGATGGCACCGCGCTGGTAGAGGTCGGTACGGCGATCGCGCTGGGCCACTGACAGCGCCAGCTGCTGCTCCAGGTCACCCACCGCCGCCTGGGCCGCAGTAATGGATTGCTGACGCGGCCCGTTCTGCAACTCGTTGAGGGTGGCCACGGCCTGGTCGCGCTGGGCAACTAACTGCTGGCGCTGGGTTTCTAAACTGCGGCTGTCGAGGCGGGCCAGGGGCTGCCCAGCCGCCACGCGATCACCCTCGTTGACCAGCAGCGCCACCACCGTGCCCCCCGCCTCAAACCCCAGGGCGCTGCGGCGCTGGGCCACAATTTCGCCCGTGTATTGCCGGTCTATGGTGTAAGACTCTACCGGCGATAGAGACACCACCTCCACCGGCAGCGCCCCCGCCGCTGGGGCCTCAACCGGCTGATTGATCTGGCGCAGCCCCACTCCGACTGCCAGGGGAATTGTTACCAGCGGCACCAACCACCACCGCCGCAGTCGCAGCCGCCACCGACGGTTTTTTTTGGTTTTTTGCAACCCATCAGCGGGTTGAGTTTGGGTAGAAATCAACTGTACAGAAACGGGAGCGTCGGTCATGACGGCACCTTTAGCGAGGAGCAGAGAGCAAAAGCGGAGACACAAGGGATCTAGATGAGCCACAAATCCCTATGCAAACAGTCAATATCCAACCAGCAGATATTCAATAAGTAGATATTCAAGTTGTTGTGTATCTTAACCAAAGGGTATAGTCAAATAGTTGAGTATGTCAACTGATTCTTTTGCTCTCCCCCCTATGGCCCTGTCCCACACGATTTTGGCGGTCCTGTCGCAGCAGCCCTACAGCGGCTACGACATCAGCAAGCGCTTTGAAGAGAGCGTCAGCTGCTACTGGCAGGCCAGCCAGCAGCAGATCTACCGCGAGCTGAGCAAAATGGAGCACCAGGGCTGGGTTACCTACGAAACCGTGCCCCAGGCGGGCAAGCCCGACAAAAAGATCTACAGCCTCACCGAGGCGGGCAAAGGCGAGCTCACCCGCTGGTACGCCGAACCCACCGAGCCCACCCCCATTCGCGAAGACCTGCTGGTCAAAGTGCTGGCGGCCCCCTACGTGGCCGACGAGCTACTGGTGCAAGAACTCCATGGCCGCCGCCAGCTGCACAGCGAGAAGCTGGCCCATTACCAGGCCAAGGCTGAGCTCTACGGGGCGATCGCCGATCCGCCCAAAACCGATCAGTTTCGCTACCTCACCCTGCGTCGGGGCATGCACTACGAACAAGACTGGATCGACTGGATCGACGAAGTGCTCGATTTTTTAAAAGCAAAAGAACAGCCCTAGAACGCCGGTACAGAAACCCGGTTCCTGGGGCAGAAGGCTAGTCATGCCGTTAGATCAGCGACGAAGAAACCGGGTTTTAGCTGTACTGTACCGATGCGCTAGGGAAGCCTTTGGGGAGCCGCTTTTAGGGCAGGGTTTTGGGGCCAAAGTCAGGGGGCTAGGACGCGAAGTGCCGACCCCTCTTGCTTGAGGCGCAGATTGTTTGTAGAGTTGCCCTAACCTTTTGGGTCACTCGACAGCATGCTACTGGCCCTTACCCCGGGAAGACCATGACTCAGCCCAACGAGCAGGCCCCCAACCCGTCCCCAGGCCAGAACGATACTTCCCACCGGCGGCTCGCCTTAAAGGTGGGAGCTGGGCTGGGGGGGCTGGCCCTGATCGGCGGTGCGGCCACCGCGATCTGGGGTCGCGCTATCGTCAATCAGCAGGTGATTCCGCGCCTGGAGGCGGGGCTAGAAGAAACCTTTGAGCGCCCGGTTCAAGTCGGTCAGCTAGAGCACTTCACGCTCACGGGCTTTCGTATTGGCCCGTCTTATCTGCCGCCCACGGCGGCGGTGCAAACCGAGGCCACCGTGGAGGCCATCGACGTCACCATCAGCTGGCGCGACCTGTTATTTCAGCGCATTGTGCGCCCTTCCCTCACCCTGATCGATGCCAATGTGATTGTGGTGCAGGCCGCCGATGGTCGCTGGGTTGACCTCACCCTGCCTGAGCCCGACGACGAGGATGAGGGTTTTATTTCCTTTAAGCTGGGCGAGTTGCGGGTCGAGAATGCCCAGGTGTCGGTGACCAGCCTGGTGCCGCGCCCCGATGCGATCGTAGTGGCTGAGACAATCTTGCTGCAAAGGGTCAACGGCGAGGTCTATATCACCCCCCTAGAAGAACCAGACGTTGATGACGTGGTCTTTGAGGTAGAGGGAAACCTCGGCGAAGGCCGGTTTCAGGCCCGGGGCAATGGTCAGCTGGAGCAGCAGCTGCTCAATGTCAGCGTACAGACCCACAATCTGCCCACGGTCGGGGTAAATATGTTTCTGCCGCCCGAGCTGGGCCTCAGGGGCGGCACCCTAGACAGCAATTTCACCGCCGAGCTGCGCAGGCTGGACGAGGTGCAGCCGGTCTCGGCCCGGGGCACGGCCCATTTCCGGGATGGGGAGGTGTTGCTCAGCCAGCTGCCAGAGCCGATTCGCGATCTCAATACGACCCTGCGGCTCCAGGGCGATCGCGTCTTACTCGAAGAAACCGGCCTCTCTCTGGGCGACATTCCCCTGACGGCGGCGGGCACCGTGGACTTTCAGACCGGCTATGACCTGACGACGGCAGTTCCCGCCGTCAGCCTAGCCCAGGTGACGGCGCTGCTCGATGTCGATCTGCCCGTCCAGGCCGCCGGCAGCTTCCAGTTTGAGGGAGTGGTGTCTGGTCCGCTGGGGCAGCCTACCCTGGTAGGCAGCATTGCCAACCTAGGCCCGGTGCAGGCCGACCAGGTGACGGTAGAGTCTCTATCGGCCAGCTTTGCCGCCAGCCTCGACCAGTTCACCCTGCAAGCGCTGCGGGTGATTCCCGCTGCGGGTGGGTTCATCACCGGCCAGGGCCGAGTCGACTTGGCTGACCTGGCCAATCCCAGCTTTGCCGCCGACATCCAGGCCGACCTGCCCGGCGATGCCCTAGCCGCCCTCTACGGGGTGGCGCTGCCCAACCAGGCGGTGATTGGTTCGGTGCAGGCGGTGGGAAATCTGGGGGGCAGCCTGACCAATCCCGAGGGGGTGGTGCAGTTTCAGCTGCCCGAGTCGACCTATCCGGGGGGCGGTCAGGCTACCCTACGCGACAACGTTCTGGTGGTCGATCAAACCCAGTTTCAGGTCGAAGGGGGTACGGTCAACGCCACCGCCCTGGCCCGCCTTGACCTGGGCGTCTGGTCGGCGGAGGTGACCACCGCCAACGTGCCCGTAGAACGCTTCACCGACCAGGCGCGGGGGCTGCTCAGTGCCGTGGTCAACGCCTCGGGAAATTTGCAGACTCTGAATCTGGCAGCGATTCAGGCCAGCGGCACCGCCCTAATTGCCGAGGCCGAGGTCGCCCTGGCCCCCGGTGCCCCCTCGCTGCTAGAGCGTGGCGACTGGGCTACCGCCTTTCGCTGGGCAGGTAACGGGGTCGAGGTCGAACGGTTTGACGCGCCGGGGGTGACCGCCGCCGGGTTTATCGCCACCAATCTAGCTGCTACACCGCCGATCGACACCGTGGATTTAGACGTGCAGCTCAGCGCCTACAACCTGGAGCGGCTGGCTCCGCTAATCCCCGAGCCAGCTCGTTCGGAAGTTACTCTGGCGGGGCTGACCAACTTTGCCGGGCAAATCACCGGGCCGCTGGCCAACCTGCGTCTCCAGGGCAATGCCCAGCTCGACAATCTGGCGGTCAACGCCCTGGCCTTTGAGCCTCGCCTGGCGGGGCCGGTAAATTTGGCGCTGGCCGAGGGGGGGCAGGTGGATCTGTGGGGTGGGCGCGATCGCATCACCGCCACCCTCGACCGCGACCTGCTGCCCAGCCAGTTTGCCCTGCGTCGGGGTGACACCACCGCCGAGGGTCAGATGGTCAACCGTCAGCTCATCGCCACCCTGCAAAACTTTCCGGTCGAGGCGCTCAACCTAGCCCCCGCCCCCGACCTGGGCCGCCTGGCGGGCACCCTCGACGCCACCCTCAGCGCCGACCTGAGCGATTTGGCTAACCCCGCCGCCCGGGGGTTCGCCACCATTGCCAACCCGGCCCTGGGCAATATTGTGGCTGAAAGCTTTGCGGGGCAGTACAGCTATGGCGATGGCGTAGTCGCCCTGGCTGACGGCGAGCTGCGCTTTGCCGACAGCCAGTACCGGCTCACCGGCCAGGCGGAGCTGGCCACCCTCGCCTACGACGGCCAGATCGACATTGTCGCCGGCAACTTTGAAGACCTGCTGGCCACCCTGGGCTGGGCTGACTTTGCCGATATTGGCTTTAGCCCTCCGGCAGAGGCCACTGGCACCGCCGCCGATGTGGTCACCGTCCCGGCCACCCTGCCCGCCGCTCCATTCCTGGATCAGGTGCAGGCCTTTGCCAATTTTCTGGCCGTCTACGAGCCGCAGGGCAACGGTACCCAGGTGGCCCTGCCGCCCCTAGAGCAGCTGCAGGGCGGGTTTAGCGGCGTCATCACCGTGCAGGGAGAAGGGTTTTCTGCCGACACCGTGCGGGCCGAGGTGCAGGGCCAAGACTGGCGCTGGGGTCGTCTGCTGCCCTGCGGCCCCAGGGAAAGGGCTGAGTCTTTAGACTTTAGCAGCCCAGAGATCGCCCCCGGTGCCTGCAACCAGTTTGAGCTGGCTGCCCGCTACGACCAGGGCGAGTTTGTCGTCAGCCCCCTAGACTTTCGCTCCCCCGACACCCAGGTCAGCTTTGTGGGCAGCGGCACCCTCGACAATCTCGACGGCCAACTCACCGCCAGCGGCATTCCGGCGGAGCTGGCGGAGCTGTTTGTCACTCTCCCGGCGACTGTCGAGGGCGCGATCACCACCACCGCCGAGCTGGGGGGCAGCCTCAGCAATCCGCTGGTAGTGGGGCAAGTATCAGTAGTAGATCCTCGCCTCAACCAGCGGCCGCTGGACTCGGTTGCCGTAGATTTCACCTACGACAATGCCCTGCTGCGGTTTGACGGAGCGGCGGTGGTGGCCGACCCGGCCCAGATCACCCTCCAGGGCACAGTGCCCTACGCCCTGCCATTTATGGCGGTGCAGCCCCCCACCGACCAGATCGATGTGCGGGTCAGCCTGCAAAACGAAAGCCTGCAAGTGCTCAACCTGCTGACCGAAGAACAGCTGCGCTGGGACGGGGGCCAGGGCAATATCACCGTGCGGGTGGGGGGCACCCTGGCCGAGCCACTCGTGGCCGGTCGGGCTCAGTTTCAGGAGGCGCAGCTGTCGAGCAGTGCATTGGCTGAACCGATGACAAATTTGAACGGCACGGTTTTGTTCGACCTGGATCAGGTGCAGGTCAACCAGCTCCAGGCGATCTACGGCGGCGGCACCCTGGCGGTCACTGGTCGGCTGCCCCTGCAAACCGAGACGGTGGCCGCGCTGGCCCAGACCAAGCAGGCCCCAGCGGAGCAAGCGGGCATTGCGATCGCACTCACTGAGATCAATGTCGACTACTCTAATCTGGTGGCGGCCCAGGTCAATGGCCAGGTGCTGATCGGCGGTGCCGCGCTAAATCCCGTGGTGTCAGGGGTTGTCCAGGTGAGTCAGGGCCTGATCAACGCCAACAACCTGCTGAGCCAAATGGGTGCAGCGCCCAACGGTGACCTGGCGGGTGTCGCGCCCGCCCCCACCGCCCCCTCGCCCCTGGCCAATTCCGTGGCGGCCTACCGGGCCGAAAGCGGTGGATTTATCCCGGTCTTGCCCTCACCCCAAACCCTGCCCAACCAGCTGATGGAGCGCATCAAGCTAGACAATTTCAACCTGGTCTTGGCCGATCAGCTGCTGATTGCCGGGCAGCCGTTTTACAATTTGGCGGCCTCGGGCAATATTGAAGTCAACGGCACCCTGGCCGACCTCCAGCCCGATGGCGTCATCACCCTCGAAACCGGGTGGATCAATATTTTCTCTACCCAGTTTCGCCTGATCCCTGGAGAGATCAACACCGCCACCTTTACCCCAGCCCGCGGGCTAGATCCCTTCTTAAATGTGCGCATGCGCGCCCGGCTGCAAGATCAGCAGATCCGGCAGGCCGCTGCCACACCCTTTTTCAGTGCAGAGGTGGCCGATACCTCCAGCTTGACCACGGGCCAGGTGGAGTTTATCAATGTGTTTGCCACCGCCTACGGCTACGCCAGCGAGCTTCAAGATGCCGACTCGCCGGGGCAGGCCACGGAGCTGATTGCCCTCACCAGTCGCCCGGCTCGCAGCCAGGAGGATCTGGTCAGTTTGCTGGGCCGCAGCGTGCTGTCGAATGTCGCCGGGGCTTCGTTGGGTCAGGTGGCGGGCTTCTTTGGCTCCGGTGCCCTGGCTGGGTTTGGCGATCGCATCGCCGACCTGGCGGGGCTGCGCTCCTTCAGCGTCTTTCCGACCACCGATACAGCCGCCGACAGCGCCGTGGGCGTCGGCATTGGGGTCGAGGCGGCCTTCGACATTGGCGATCGCATCAGCGTTGACGCCCTAGAGATTCTCAACAGCGGCAACCCGCCAGAGCTAGGGGTCTCCTACCGGTTTAGCAATCAGCTGCGGGCCAGGGGAGCGACAAATTTCTCGGGCAACGAGACCGTCACCGTCGAGTACGAGGTCAGGTTTTAGGGTCTTAGGTTTTGGGGTCTCAGGACGGCCAGATGGTGCCGGTGGGTTGGCAGTGGCGAAATACCTCATGCCAGCTCACCACCTGGCCAATCACGGCGATCGCCGGAGCCTCAAACCCCGTCTCAGCCACCTGGGTCACAATCGTGGCCAGGGTGCCGATCAGGGTTTCTTGCTGGGGGTAGGTGCCCCAGCGAATCAGCGCCACCGGGGTCTCGGGGCTCAGCTCGGCGGCCAGCAGCTCGGCGGCAATGGTGCCCAGATTGTGAATCCCCATGTACACCACAATGGTTTCTGACCCCTGGGCCAGGGCGCGCCAGTTGACCCTGGGGCGATACTTACCCGCCGACTCGTGGCCCGTCACAAAGGTCACCGACGAGCTGTGGCTGCGGTGGGTGATCGGAATGCCCGCGTAGGCCGGCACCGCCACGCCAGCGGTAATCCCCGGCACCACCTCTACCGCAATGCCGGCTGCTATCAAAGCCGCCATTTCTTCGCCGCCACGCCCAAACACAAAGGGGTCGCCCCCCTTGAGGCGCACCACCACGGCGTGGGCCTTAGCCTGGTCAATAATTAGCTGGTTGGTGTCTTCCTGCACGAGAGAATGTCGCCCCCGCCGCTTGCCCACATCAATCACCTGGGCCTGGGGGTTGATCATGGCCAGAATGGGAGCGCTCACCAGGGCATCGTGAATCACCACATCGGCGCACTCCAGCAGCCCCTTACCCCGCAGGGTAAACAGTCCCGGGTCGCCCGGCCCCGCGCCCACCAGATATACCTTGCCGTAGGGTTGGCCCCCGGCGGGCCTAGCAGTGTCCGACACCATAAGCATGCTTTACAACTCAAGCTACCGAAGAAGATTTCTAGAAAATAAGCTATCAGCTCAATCTAGCGGCTGTAGGGTGGGCACTGCCCACCATTGAAGAAATTATTTCCCCGCAGTCGCCTAACCAACATCCAGACCTAGCCACTGTCGCTATCTCTTCGTCATCCAATCCTAAGTCCTGTTTGGTTACTCTCGGTTACTCTCGGTGAATGCAGCTGGCCCCTGCGGTTTGGCCTTTTGGGTATCGAAGTTGCAGGATAGCGCACAACCTTTGGCGATCGCCCACCCCACCTAAGACACCATAGACGACGGGTGAATCGTATGGCGAAAGGCCACCCGCTGCATGGGCACCGTTGCCTGCTGGGCCTTGGCGGGCACCCGGTCGAGGGCCAGGTCAACCACCAGGCGGGCCAGCTCAACCGACGGCCCCAGGGGCGGCAGCAGGTGAAAGCCCAGCTGGGGAAAGCGCTCAGCCAGCTCTTCGGTGAGGTGGGTAATGGCGTCGGTGGTGCTGCCCGCAAACAAGAAGTAGGGCAAAATCGCCACCCGCTGCACCCCAGACTGCATGTGGCGGATCACCTCAGACTCTAGGCTTGGGGCAACCGCCCAAAAGGCGGCGCTGCCCCCCAGCGATCGCGCTAGAGCCGCTATGGGAGCGTTGCCGCCGGGGCGACGGCTACCGTGGGCCAACAACACCAGCGTTTCGGCGGCGGTAGCTCGCAGCTGGTGACGCAGCAGCCCCTCAATACCCGGATGGCTGCCCAGGTGGGGACACAACTCTACAGTCAGGTCGGGCAGCCCCTGGCGAGCCTGCTCGACCTCCGCCGGGATATCGTCCATGACGTGAACCCCGGCCAGCAAAAACAGCGGCACCACCCGCAACCGCCGAGCCCCGGCGGCCCAAGCGCGGCGACTAAAGGCAATGATTTGCTGATGCAGCGGCACCGCCCCGATCTCTAGGCAGGCGGTGCCGACTAGCGGGCCGCTCACCGTCTTAGGCGGCGATACCCGGCTGCGAAAAATACCCGGTTCACCCAGGGCCGGGCCGCCAGGCCGCAAACCGTCAGGAGTCAAAGCTCGGCGCAGCAGTGGAGCAGCCCGACCACCGCCCAATTGTTCTGGCGCTGACCGATTGCTGTGCTCTGCCCGACTGCCCGAGCAGTCTCTGGTATCGGCTCTGATATCTGCTCTGGCATCCGCAGAAAGGCCATGGTGAGAATCTTGCAGCGCGGTTTCGGGCGATCGCACAAAGTGAGCCAACCGCTCCATAGCCTGGCCCGGTCGCGGATCGCGGCTACCGTGAGACACCAATAAATAAGCGGTCAATGCAGATGCAGACACAGGCAAACCCTAAGATATTGAGACAAAGCTTTTGGCAAGACGTTTGGACAATGGCAGCTAGGCTGCGAATCATTGCATCTCTGCACCGTGGCTACCGACCTAGAGGCTGACTTTCTTTACCCTTAAACTAACGGTATGGCCCTTCATTATAAAGACTCAGCATTGACTATCCAGTATCGAAACCATCAAAAGGATACTCACTTGGCCAAGGCTCAGCGCGGTCACTTCGCACCAGCTACCTCAGGGGGTGTGATAAACTATGGGTCAGTTTGCGGGTGTAGTTTAGTGGTAAAACCCTAGCCTTCCAAGCTAATGATGGGGGTTCGATTCCCCCCACCCGCTTAGACATTACGAGCTCCACAGGTATAATTTATTCCCCTGCCTTCCCCGGCTGACGGCGGCAAAGCTTCTACACCCAGGCCAGCTCGGCATCGGTAGCCTGCCTAAAGTCATGGTTGCGCTTCTAGACTTTGATTTTTAGATCTAGATTAGGGTTGAGGGTTCAGCTGCAGCCCTGTTCGCCAAGTTTTAGTTGAGCTACGGGTTGATCGGGTGTAAAAGGGTTTCGCCGCGATTTTCCATAGCGATTCAGGTTGATTGGTAAAGGTGGCGCGGACACTTTACCCGTGCAGACGAGACACCTGCCTAGCAAAAATCAGTCATTATGAAAAAGCGTAATAGTGTCTTTGTACCGTTGATCTCTTTTTACCCTTGACCCATGGGCGACTTCAACATTCAGGCCCCCTTTGAACCTACGGGCGACCAGCCCAAGGCGATCGCCGGTCTGACCCAGTTTCTCAGCGAGCAAACCAAGTACCAGACCCTGCTGGGGGCCACGGGCACGGGCAAAACCCACACCGTCGCCCGCGTGATCGACAACATTGGCAGGCCCGCCCTGGTGCTGGCCCACAACAAGACCCTGGCGGCGCAGCTGTGCAACGAGCTGCGCGAGTTTTTCCCCGACAACGCGGTCGAGTACTTCATCAGCTATTACGACTACTACCAGCCCGAGGCCTACATTCCCACCACTGACACCTACATCGCTAAGACGGCCTCGATCAACGACGAGATCGACATGCTGCGGCACTCGGCCACCCGCTCCCTGTTCGAGCGCAAGGACGTGATTGTGGTGGCCTCGATCAGCTGCATCTACGGCCTGGGCATCCCGTCAGAATACCTAAAGGCGTCGATTCCGCTGCAAGTCGGTATGGAGGTGAACCAGCGTCAGGTGCTGCGCGATCTGGCTTCTATTCAGTACGAGCGCAATGATTTAGACCTGGGCCGGGGCAAGTTTCGGGTCAAGGGCGACGTGCTGGAGATCGGCCCCGCCTACGAAGACCGGATCATTCGCATTGAGTTTTTTGGCGACGAGATCGACGCCGTGCGCTACGTCGACCCGATCACCGGGGCCACGCTGCAGAGCATGGATGGGCTGAGCATCTACCCCGCCAAGCACTTTGTCACCCCCGAAGACCGCGTCGAAGAGGCCTGTCAAGCGATCACAGACGAGCTGAAGGAGCGGCTGGAGGAGCTAGAGAAAGAAGGCAAACTGCTGGAGGCCCAGCGTCTGGAGCAGCGCACCCGCTACGACCTGGAGATGATTCGCGAGGTGGGCTACTGCAACGGGGTGGAAAACTACGCCCGCCATTTAGCCGGGCGCACCGCCGGGTCGCCGCCGGAGTGCCTGTTGGATTATTTTCCCAAGGACTGGCTGCTGGTGATCGACGAGTCCCACGTCACCATTCCCCAGATTCACGGCATGTACAACGGCGATCGCAGCCGCAAGATGGTGCTGATTGACCACGGCTTCCGCCTCCCCAGCGCCGCCGACAACCGTCCCCTAAAAGCCGAAGAATTTTGGGACAAGGTAAACCAGTGCATCTTTGTCTCGGCCACCCCCGGCAACTGGGAAATGGAGATCTCTGGGAACAAAGTGGTCGAGCAAATCATTCGCCCCACCGGGGTGCTCGACCCCGAGATCTTTGTGCGCCCCACCGAGGGCCAGGTGGACGACCTGCTGGGCGAGATCAAAGAGCGGGCGGCGCGGCAGGAGCGGGTGCTGATCACCACTCTGACCAAGCGCATGGCCGAAGACCTGACCGACTATTTCGACGAGCACGGAGTGCGGGTGCGCTACCTGCACTCCGAGATCCACTCCATTGAGCGGATCGAGATCATCCAAGACTTACGGGAGGGGCTCTACGACGTGCTGGTGGGGGTCAACCTGCTGCGGGAGGGTCTGGACTTACCTGAAGTTTCCCTGGTGGCGATTCTCGACGCCGACAAAGAAGGGTTTCTGCGAGCCGAGCGATCGCTAATTCAAACCATCGGTCGCGCCGCCCGCCACATTCGCGGCCAGGCGATTCTCTACGCCGACAACCTCACCGACAGTATGGCCAGGGCGATCAGCGAAACCGAGCGCCGCCGCGCCCTGCAAACCGCCCACAACGAGGCCAACGGCATCACCCCCACCTCGATCATTCGCCGCAACAGCAACTCGATTCTCTCGTTCCTTGAGGTGTCGCGCCGCCTCAACGCCCACGAGCTAGAGGAGGTCTACGAGCACAAAGAAGAGCTGCCCCTCGAAGAAATCCCTGAGCTGATCGGCCAGTTTGAAAAGCAGATGAAAGAGGCGGCCAAGAATCTCGACTTTGAGGAGGCGGCTAAGTTTCGCGATCGCATCAAATCCCTGCGCGATCAGCTGCTGGGTAAGCGATCGTAGAGTATTTTGGTTTTAGGCCTGGAGCATTCCCCATCACCCCGCACCCATGGTTCAAACCCAGCCCTCTACTCTTACCTTTGCGGACTATCTGGCCTACGACGATGGCACAGATACCCGCTATGAACTGGTGCGAGGGCACCTGGTTGTGATGACACCACCCACCTGGCAGCATCTACTCATTGCCCGCTACCTAGAGCGTATTTTTGAAGCCGCAATTGAGCAGAGCGGTGCCGACTGGCTGGCGATACAGGGGGCTGGGCAGCAGGTCGATGAGGAAACCTCCCGTCTCCCAGACGTTATGGTCGTCCCGCTAGCAGCTATTCAAGACGCGGGTGAAAGCACAGCCATCTTGCAGGAAGCCGCCATTGTCGCGGTTGAAATCGTCAGCCCCAGCTCCGTTGCCGATGACTACCTCCACAAACTGGCAGAATACGAAGCCAAGGGCATTCTCGAATACTGGATTTTAGACCCCCAGGCGCTAGGGGCGGCTCGCTACATTGGTAGCCCCAAACGGCCTATGGTCTCGATTTATCACCTTGTGGATGGAGAATTTAGCGCCCCGCTGCGCTATCGCGATCAGGAGACCATCGAGTCAACGATTTTCCCCCAGCTACAGGTGACGGCCCAGGAGATTCTTCAGGGAAATCATTCTAGGGCGTAGGGTTCAGCAGATTCTGCATCCAAGCCCGATCTGCCTCCGAGAACGGCGGCGGTGGTGGTAGCTGACTATAGTCAATGCGCAGGTCGTAGCTGGCGCGATCGTAGACACCTTGGACAATGGCCGATAGGTCCACCAAAACCGACTCGTCCGTAGCTTGGAGCGGCAGCGGAAAGCAGGGCAGTGGCCCTCTCACCGTAACCGCATAAGGCTCAGCTTGAGGACGGCTGACGGCCCGGCTCACCAAAATCCGATAGTGGGCAAGCTGTACAGCCCCCTCCATGGGCAAGGGCGGATCGGCCCGCAATAGATCGATTTCTACCAGATGAGAGGCGCTACCCAAAATGATCTGGCGCTTCCCCTGGTAAACAGTGCGTCCTTTGCCTGGGCGTTTATTTTTAGGCGACAGCAACTCCACCACTGTGATTACGGCATTGCTGCTAACCTCTCGCACCTCCAGGTAGCGCTCTTTAATCTCCGTGGGTATGGGGATCGTCACCTGCTGGGGCATGGGTTGAACCGTCAACGCACCCGGCGATTTGGTCAAAGGCGCTGTTTGGCGAGACAGAATCACCGCATCGGGAATACCCACCAGCACTTCGCCTGCGTCAGGGGTATCGGTATAGGTACGGGTCTCCATTTCCACGTAGTAGCGAGGCCGCAGCTGAGGCGCTAGGGCATCGGCCAGCGCCACAATCAGCCGACTGTGAAACGACGACCAGAACGCCGACTGTTCCAAATAGGGATCCATACCGGGAAAAGGAGAGGGCATGGGATCAGTCACCCGCCTGTTTGACATCATCTGTTATCTTCATCTGCTGTCTAAGTAGGTAGTTGTGATTAAACGTAGGATGGGCAAAGGTCTCAGAGGCCGTGCTCATCTCCCTGATGATGGGCACGCGTTGCTTTGCCCATCCTACGAAGGTTTATATTTAATTGCGCCTTCCTGCTTATTGTGGCAAACAGGCTAAAAAGTAGGTGATTAGGAAGGTTTGTATCGGCGCACCATTCTTAATACCCTAGGGAATTGCACTGACAGCAGAAGTAGCCGGGACTTGATACAGAGACTTCAGCCCGGCCTCACTGGCGGAAACAATGCCGCGCTCGGTGATCAGGGCGGTTACCAAGCGCCCGGGGGTAACGTCAAAGCCGTAGTTGCCCGTGGTGGCCCCATCCACCGTGATCTGCACCGGAATCACCTCGCCCGTGGCGGTCTTGCCCCAGATGTGGGTCACCTCCTGATCGCTGCGGCGCTCGATGGGGATCTCGGCCAGGCCATCCTGCATGGCCCAGTCGATGGTGGTGTAGGGCAGCGCCACGTAGAAAGGGACGTCGTTGTCTTGGGCGGCCAGGGCCTTGAGGTAGGTGCCGATCTTGTTGCACACGTCGCCCTGGGCGGTGACGCGATCGGTGCCGACGATGCACATATCCACCAGGCCGTGCTGCATCAGGTGGCCCCCGGCGTTGTCGACCACCAGGGTAAAGGGCACGCCGTGGTTGGCCAACTCCCAGGCGGTGAGGCTGGCCCCCTGGTTGCGGGGCCGGGTTTCATCGACGTAGACATGGACGGGGATGCCCGCGTCGTGGGCCATGTAGATGGGGGCCAGGGCGGTGCCCCAGTCGACGGTGGCCAGCCAGCCAGCGTTGCAGTGGGTGAGCAGGTTGACGGGCTGGCCGGGCTTAGCGGCGGCAATCGCGGCAATCATCTCTAGCCCATAGCGACCGATCGCCTGGTTGGTTTCAACTTCTTCGTCGCAGATGGCAGCGGCGATCGCCCTGGCTGCCCCGGCTCTCTCGCCCTCGGGTAGTTCTTTCACCCCCTGGTAGACCTGATCTAACGCCCAGCGCAGGTTGACCGCCGTGGGGCGAGTGGCCAGCAGGGTGTCGTAGGCATTGGCTAAGGAGGCGTCGCTGGCGTCTTGCCCCAGGGCAAAGCCCAGACCGTAGGCCCCCACCGCCGCCAGCAGCGGCGCGCCGCGAGTCCACATTTCTTGAATAGCCTGGGCGCACTGGTCGGCGGTGGCGAGTTCGACCCAGCGCAGCTCGTGGGGCAGCCAGCGCTGATCGATGATGGCGATCGCCCCATCGTCGGTTTCGCGCAGCGATCGATACCAGGTTCCTTGAATTTTCACGGCAAGCATCCCTATTGCTAAAAGCCAATACCAAACATCGTCCTCCTAGGCTGGCGCTGCACTGTAGACGCCTGTGAGCGCCTGTAAGAGCGAAGATGGGTTTTCACCACTCATTCTCGCCCCGCTGGCCGCTATGCTGGAATCAAGAACCTAAGTAATACGCTGCCCCCTGTGACGGATGCGCCTGGGGGTTTTACAATAGTTCATAATTAGGTGTTGTTGCCGCGGCCTCAGCTCAGACTCCCCGTCATGGTCTCGTGATAGAGTTTTCTGTTGTCAAGGCTATCAACGACAACCCAGACCCCGTCTGAGTACCCCATGAAGATGGGCACCAGCGGCCCATCGCACAGAATCCGGAGAAGCAGTTATGGCTAAAGACATCACCCGTTATCGCAATATTGGCATCTTCGCCCACGTAGACGCGGGCAAGACCACCACTACCGAGCGCATCCTCAGTCTCACCGGCCGCATCCACAAAATGGGTGAGGTGCACGACGGTGCCGCCACCACCGACTTTATGGAGCAGGAGCAAGAACGGGGGATCACGATTCAGTCGGCGGCCACCACCTGCTTCTGGAAAGAGCACCAGCTCAACATCATTGACACCCCCGGCCACGTTGACTTCACCATTGAGGTGTATCGCTCTCTCAAGGTGCTCGACGGCGGCATTGGCGTGTTTTGCGGCTCAGGCGGGGTAGAGCCTCAGTCTGAGACCAACTGGCGCTACGCCAACGACTCTAAGGTGTCTCGCATCATCTACGTCAACAAACTCGACCGCATTGGGGCCGACTATTTCCGCGTGATCAAGCAGGTTGAAGGCGTGCTGGCCGCCAAGCCCCTGGTGATGGTGCTGCCCGTCGGCACCGAGAACGACTTTGTCGGCGTGGTCGATCTGCTCACCCGCAAAGCCTGGATGTGGGACGAGTCGGGTCTGCCCGAAAACTACGAGATTCAAGATGTCCCCGAAGACATGAAAGATCAGGTCGAAGAGTACCGCGAGGCGCTGATCGAGCTGGCCGTCGAGCAGGACGACGACATTCTCAACAAGTACCTTGAGGGTGAAGAGATCACTATCGACGAGATCAAGACCTGCATTCGCAAGGGCACCCGCGACCTGGCCTTCTTCCCCACCTACTGCGGTTCTTCGTTTAAGAACAAAGGCGTGCAGCTGGTGCTCGACGCGGTGGTTGACTACCTGCCCAACCCCCTCGAAGTGCCCGCCCAGCCCGAGATCGACCTGGAGGGCAACCCCACCGGCAAACTGGCCTACGCCGATGCCGACAAGCCCCTGCGGGCGCTGGCGTTCAAAATCATGGACGACCGCTTTGGCGCACTCACCTTTACCCGGATCTATTCGGGGCAGCTGAAAAAAGGCGACACCATTCTCGACACCTTCACCGGCAAGTCTGAGCGCATTAGTCGCCTGGTCGAAATGCACGCCAATGATCGCCAAGAGGTCGACTCGGCCCAGGCGGGCGACATCATCGCCCTGATCGGCATGAAGAATGTGCAGACCGGCCACACCCTCTGCGACCCCAAAGACCCCGCCACCCTAGAGCCGATGGTCTTCCCTGACCCGGTGATCTCCATTGCGGTGTCGCCCAAGAAAAAAGGCGACAACGAGAAAATGGGCATGGCGATTAGCAAGATGGTGCAAGAAGACCCCTCCTTCCAGGTGGAAACCGACGAAGAGAGCGGTGAAGTCATCCTCAAGGGCATGGGCGAGCTGCACCTCGACATCAAAGTCGACATTCTCAAGCGCACCCACGGCGTCGAGGTCGAAGTGGGCAAGCCTCAGGTGGCCTACCGCGAGTCGATCACCAAGCGCTTGGTCGACAGCTACACCCACAAAAAGCAGTCGGGTGGTTCGGGTCAATACGGCAAGATCGACTACGTGATCGAGCCGGGCGACACCGGCACCGGCTTCCAGTTTGAGTCGGCGGTGACCGGCGGCAACGTGCCCCGCGAATTTTGGCCAGCGGTGCAGAAGGGCTTTGAGACCAGCGTTGGCAAAGGCCCCCTGGCTGGCTACCCGGTGGTTGACCTCAAAGTCACCCTCACCGACGGTGGCTACCACGCGGTAGACTCGTCGGCGATCGCCTTCGAGATTGCCGCCCGCGCCGCCTACCGTCAGTCGCTGCCGAAAGCTGGCCCCCAGCTGCTAGAGCCGATCATGAATGTCGACGTGTTCACCCCCGACGACTACATGGGCGATGTGATCGGCGACTTGAACCGTCGCCGGGGCATGATCAAGTCCCAAGATCCCGGTGCTACCGGGGTGCGGGTCAAGGCCGATGTGCCCCTGAGCGAAATGTTTGGCTACATTGGCGATCTGCGCACCATGACCTCCGGTCGGGGTCAGTTCTCCATGGAGTTCTCTCACTACGCCCCCTGCCCCACCAACGTGGCCGAGGAAGTGATCAAGGAAGCCAAGGAGCGAGCTGCTGCTAAGTAGGCGGTAGGGGTACAGCATGCTGTGCCCCTACCGCTTCGGATAGTAGAACGCCCCGGCCAGAATCTGGCCGGGGCGTTTTTTGTTGGGGTAGGGGCAAACGGCGTTTGCCCTCAGGCGTTTGTCCGCACAAACCAAATTCTTTTTGACTCCCCCCGATTTGGCAGGGCAAACAACCGTTTGCCCCTACGGTTTGGCCGTTTGGGAATCGGGGGTATGGGATTTGGCTATGGTATTAAACTGAACCAGCGGCGGCGGGCACGTTCCGCGCCGTTTCGTCATCTAGCCCCACCAGTCGGGCGCTGAGATCCCACAGCTTGCGGGCCTTGGCGTCGTCCTGGGCCTCGTTTGACACCTCTTGAGCGAAGGAGCGGCGACCCGGCTTTTGGCGATTGCCCCAGCTCCAGTACATGCCCGACTCCTTGAGCTCAGCGTCGGTGACCACATCGGCCACCCGCTCACCCGCCAGCTTTTGGGTCACATAGCCGCCAGTGATGTTCTTTTGGAACCAGGGAAAGATCGTCTGAAACGCTTTGAAGTGGTTGCGGAACAGGGGTGTATCGGCCACGCAGCCGGGATACAGCGAACTAAAAGTAATGTCGGTCTCGTCGTGGTAGCGGCGGTGCAGTTCGCGCATGGTGAGCACGTTGCAGAGCTTGCTGTCTTTGTAGGCTTTGCCCGACTTGAATGTCTTGTTGTTGATCATCGAGATCGGAGCTTTGAATCCGGCCGCAAAGCCCTCCAGATTGCCAAGATCCGGCGGTGCAGGGATAGGGATTTTGCCGCCCAGCTCCTTGGGGTTGGCGGTGACGGTGCCGAGAATGATCAGGCGCTTGTCGGCGGCGGGAGAGGCCTTGATGTCATCCAGCAGCAGGTTGGCCAGCAGGAAGTGACCCAAGTGGTTGGTGGCGACGCTGATCTCGTAGCCGTCGTCGCTGTACATCGGTTCCTTGAGCAGCGGGTAGTAGACGGCGGCGTTGCAAACTAAGGATTCTAAACTGCGACCGGTGGCCCGAAAGTCGCTGACAAACTGGCGCACACTAGCGAGAGAGCCGAGGTCGAGGTGAATGATGCTGTAGCGACCCTCCGGCATGCCAATGTCTTTGGCCACCTGCTTGGTTTTATCGAGATTGCGGCAGGCCATCACCACATGCCAGCCGCGATCGGCCAGGGCCTTGGCCGCGTTAAGCCCCACCCCAGAGGAGGCCCCGGTAACAATAACTGTTTTCTGCTGTTCCATAACTGTCTCTAACATTGAAAAATCAGTTCTAATTTTCCAGTGTTAAGGATTAAGTGAACAGTGATGCAGAGTCTTAATGTTTTTTGAGGTGATGTTACATGGGGTTTAAGGTGTGCGGTGCAAGGTATAGGGTTTAAGGTGCAAGGTTCGCCCTTAAACCCTGCACCTTGCACCTTGAACCTCTTTAGGTAAACGAACTCGCCCAATCCTTCGCCCAGTGCAGGTGCTTGTGCACCTCGTCGAGGGTTTTGGCTTCGCTGTAGAGGCGCAGCACCGGCTCGGTGCCGCTAAAGCGGATTAGCAGCCAGCTGTCGTCGGCCAGGGTGAGCTTGTAGCCGTCGATGTCGAGCACATCCTTGACCGCTTTGCCCGCCACCTCGGTGGGGGGTGCTTTCGCCAAGGAATCGAGCAGCTTGGCCTGCACATCCATGCTGGCTAGGGGCAGATCGATGCGATCATACTCAGAGAAGTAGCCGGTTTGCTCTTGCAGGGTGCGGTAGTAGTCGCTCAGGTCGAGGCCTGAGGCGACCACCGCTTCTAATACATAGAGAGCCGACAGCAGCGCGTCGCGCTCGGGGATGTGGTGGCCATAGCCGATGCCGCCCGACTCTTCGCCGCCCAGGAGCACCTGGGCATCTTGCATACGATCGGCGATGTACTTGTAGCCTACGGGGGTCTGGTATAGCTCTAGACCCTTGAGCTTGGCCACGGCGGGAATCAGGTTGGAGCCGCTGATGGTTTTGACGATTTCGCCGCTGTAGCCCCGGCGCGACTTGAGGTGGTCGATCAGAATGGGGATCAGAATCTGGGAGCTGAGGAAATTGCCCTCGCCATCGACGGCGGCGATGCGATCGCTGTCGCCATCAAACACCAGCCCCACCTTAACCCCCTGCTGGGCGGCATACTCCTTTACGGTCTCCAGCATTTCGCCCAGGTACTTGGGCAGCGGCTCGGGGGGGAAGCCGCCAAACAGCGGGTCGGCCTCGCTGTGCAACTCGTGAACGCTGGCCTCGCCCAGCAGCCGGGGCAACCCGCCACTGGCAGAACCATACATGACATCGGCAAACACCGTCAGCTGGCCGCTCGAAATTGCCTGCTGAATCGCCCCCACATCGACCTGGGCCTGAAGCGCCTCGCAATAGTCGGGCCAGGGGTCAAAGGTCGAGAGGGTACCGCGATCGCCGATGGGGGCAGGCGGGTTGGGCAGCAGCGCCTCCACCTGCTTGGTCACCTCCGGGGAGACAGACCCGCCAAAGGCCCCTTTAATTTTGAGCCCTGAGTAGGCCGCCGGGTTGTGGCTGGCGGTGATCACAATCGCCCCCAGCAGGTTTTGATGCTTGGCGGCGTAGCTAAAGGCGGGCGTTGGGGCGTAGTCTTGGGAAAACAGCACGTCAAACCCCTGGGCGGCGATCGCCTCGGCGGCGGTACGGGCAAACTCAGCGGCGAGAAAACGGCGATCATAGCCCACTGCGATCGCGCGACTACCGGTTTCGGCCCCAAAGCAGCGGTGCAGCACGTGGGCCGAGATCGCGGCCACCTGGGCGACCCGCTCAAAGGTAAAGTCGGCGGCGATAATGCCGCGCCATCCGTCGGTACCAAACTTAATGGGCTTTGGAATAGCCGGAATCGGGCCAGAGGGGGCTGCCATAGCAGAATCCAAACGACAGAACTAAAGGACAGATTTTCTCTGAGTTTACTCGCTTACTTCGGTGGCGACACGACCAGGCCTAGGGCACCACAGACAATTTACCTAGCTCACCCCCTTTGCAGAAATGTCTTGAAACATTTCCCCATTATCCTGAGGACGCGATCGCCGCCTTGCAAACCTTAGACGCACCCGATCTCGCATTGGTTCGCTGAAGCAATTTTTCTGGCAGCTCGAGCCTGCCGTGCTACCCTGGTTAAGTGAATTACGGGATGTAGCGCAGCTTGGTAGCGCACTTCGTTCGGGACGAAGGGGCCGTGGGTTCGAATCCCGCCATCCCGATTCTTCTAAAACCTACTGCGGAAGCGCCTTGTAGCCGACGCATCAACCTTTTGATGACCCTAACATATTGTCAATAAGGGGGATGAGGTTGGCTACTTTTGGACGCTTTTGGACGTCTGAGTGGTAGGAAATTGGTAGGAAGATGACTACTATGCAACCCCCCGTAGCGGCACGCCCGACGCTGAGCCGCGACCTAGATAGAAGCCTTGTCAAGGTAGAAAGCGATAAAGGCAGGCTGAGATTACGCTTTATCCATGGAGGCACACGCCACTACATAGCCGTTGGCTTGCCTAATTCCCGAGTTAATCGCATCGTGGTCCAGCAGAAGGCGACTCAGATCGAACTGGATATTGCCTCCGGCAACTTTGATGAGACCCTCAAGAAGTACAAGCCACCCAAAGCTGCCGCTAAAAAGCGCGAGGCAATCACCACCCCCTTGAGCGCCAGTTGCTCGATGAACGCTGGCAACGCTTTGATTTCATTGGTTTTGCAGTTTACCGGGTAAGGCTCCAGAATCAGACCCCGCTCCACCAGATAGGCAGTGACTAGCATAATCGCTGGGTGAGGGGGAGAGTCAGGATTGTCAGTCTCCAGTTGATAAGACCCGCGTAAGACCTTGCCATCGACCGCTAAGGTCTCGCCGGGCAAGGGCTCAATGCCAAAGAATTGGGCTAAGGCCGCTGAATAGTCCGAATAATCCAGGTTGAGGAGCACACGGCGAATGGTGCTATACGAGGGGAGGCGTTGCTTGGGCGGCTTAAAGAGGGCAATCAGCTCGCTACGATAGCTTTTAAGCCAGTCGCCAATGGCGATAAACCCCCGATTGCCGGCTGTCACCGCCAGGGTAAAGAGCGCTAGGCATAGGGCCATATGATGCCGCTTGCCAGCGGCTCGGCGGACATCGGGCAGGTCAGCGAAGGCTTCGAGGAGCTCGATCCGCTCTACAACAGACTCAGACCGTGAGTCGATAACAGCAGGGGTGGGGGGCAGACGCATAAACGCTAGAACCATTGGAACTAGCCTGAAACTCTAGCATCTTTAGCCTCCATTAAGAATGAAATAGCCCTGCGGGTCGAGGGCAGCCGCTGGCGCGGGGCTATGACCAGTTGCTCAGCGAGGGCTATCTGCAAACGGTGGTCGGCTCGGGCACCTACGTGGGCAGCAACTGCCCGAAACCCTGCTCCATGCCCCCGGCACCGAGCCAGTTTCCCCCGCATCACCCCTGTCCCTGGTGCTCTCGACCTACGGGCAACGCCTGGCGGACTTTGCCGCTGGGCCAAGTGCAGAACCCAATACCCCGATCAGCTTTCGCTATGGTCGCCCCGCCCTCGACCAGGTGCCCCTGGGGATTTGGCGGCAACTGCTGTAGCGCCACTGTCGGCGGGCCGACTGGCTCGACCTCTGCGGATTGGCTACATGGTGCTGCCCCCGGCCCTGGTGCCGATCTTCAGCCGGGCCAAGTGGCTGGCCGATCGCCAGGTGCCGACCCTGAAACAGGCGGTGCTGGCGGATCTTATCGCTGAGGGGCATCTAGAGCGCCATATTCAGCGGATGCGATCGCACTACGACCGACAACGGTAGGCGATGGTGACAGCGTTGCAGACTCATTTTGGCGATGGTCAAGAACCGGCCCCAAGGGGCCATCGTGCCACTATCTTGGGCGACAAGGCTGGGCTGCACATGATGGTGCGATTCCAGACCAAGATGCCGGATGCAGAGCTGATCGCTCGGGCAGAGCGGGCGGGCGTCGGGCTGATTTCAATAGAATTTGGGCTGAAGGGGCCAAATCACGGGGTCGTGTCTGCCTGTGCAACAGGTAATGATAGCCTGCGAGATGGGTTGCTCCTGCTGCGTCACGGCCATGCCGATGTGGTTCTCTGCGGCGGCAGCGAAGCCCCCATTACCCCTCTCGGCATCGGCGGCTTTAATGCCATGCGGGCCTTATCGACTCGCAATGAGGAGCCAAGCACGGCCAGTCGTCCCCTTGATCGGGACCGCGATGGGTTTGTCGCTGGCGAAGGAGCTGGGGCCTTAATCTTAGAAACCCTCACTCACGCCAGCGCCCGAGAAGCCAAAATCTATGCCGAAGTAATAGGCTTTGGGGCCTCCGCCGATGCCTATCACTATGCCGCCCCCGATCCTGATGGAACTGGCGTCAGCTTAGCCTTACAGCGCGCCCTTGCCGATGCTGAACTGACACCGGCAACCGTTGACTACATCAATTTGCATGCTACGTCGACGCCGTTGGGTGATATCGCTGAAGCTCAGGCTATCAAACAAGTCTTTGGCGATCATGCCTATCGACTAAAGCTATCGGCCACCAAAAGCATGACGGGTCACTTGCTAGGCGCGGCCGGAGCCATCGAAGCGATTGCTACCTTACTGGCTATTCAGTATCACATGGTGCCGCCCACGATCAATGTAGAAACCCTTGATCTGGCTTGCGACTTAGACTATACCCTCCACCATCCCCAAAGCGCCGATATCCAGGTCGCGCTTTCTAATGCCTTTGGCTTCGGTGGCCACAATACTTCCCTCGTCTTTCAGCGGTTTCCGTCGAAGCCTTAATTACATTATAATCTGGGCTATCCGAGCTCAGACTCTGATCTAGCCATAACTCGGACCCACAAACTGCTTGCCGCAGTCTTTGCAGCGATAGCACTGCTTGCCACGGCGATGGCCATTCTTAGTCAGGCGATCTGATTGACAATGGGGGCAAACCATTACTTTCATTACATGATCGCTACACTCATCCCCGACGTAGGGCTCTAGGTAAGCCCTCAGCAGTGACTGAATTTCTTGCGCAAGCTGCTGGCTATGAGCCTGATCATCCTGGCGAAAAGCAGCCAGCATCACGGCATTGCTGCTATGGACACAGACCTCTGCCAATATATTTGCCTTGGGGCTAGACAACGCTGGACTGCGCTGCTGCAAGAGCGCCGCTAAAGACGTGATAACCGTCTGGGTCAAGCCTTCATCAATGGATTGAAACAGTTCACGAGAGGTGTAGAACTGGACAAAAATTACCCGCGAGACAGGGTCTTCAAACAGCGTGGCTACCGCTGATGTGAGGGCAGCCAGCATCTGTTCTAGGGGGCGTCGCCCAATGTCAGAGGCATTCACCTGCGTCCACATAGCCTGAACCCGTTCCAGATGACGCAGTTCCATCGCCTGGAAGATAGCGGCTTTATCTGGAAAAAACTGATATAGCGACCCAATCGCCGTTCCAGCCTTAGCGGCAATCATATGAGTCGTTGCCGCCTCGTACCCGACTTCATCGAATATGAGGGCTGCCGCTGCCAAAATTTTTTCAACCCGCTGCTTACCCCGCTGCTGCTTCGGTTGGCGGCGCAGATGGGTTGACGAATGCGAGAGATCTGTCATATTTTGAAAAGGCGACGAATTTCTCACAATTTTATCCCTAGCGGAGGCCATCATGCCCTCAATGTTGCCCGGTGCGCCCTGGTTGCTGGCGCATAAGTCGATGCTGGCTGTAAACCAGCCCCGCAAACTATCTCTCCACGGTAATGATTATGTGATGTGGAAGGATGAGACCGGGACTGTCAAAGCATTGCCCAATGCTTGTCCCCACATGGGAGCAATGCTGTCTGAGGGCTGGTGCGAGGCGGTGGAGGATGGCAGTAGTCAGGTCGTTTGCCCCTTTCATGCACTGCCCTTTGATGCTCAGGGATGCACGGTACTCCCAGGGACAAGGCAGAAAACTCTACCGCAACTTCAGCCCTTAGAGTTGGTGATTCAGGGCGATTTTATTTGGTCCTACGGTGGCTATGAACCTGAAGTACCAATTCCGGCCCGATTGAAGGAGATCGCTGATACCTATGATTTTATTGGCCACACAGCCGATACTAGCGTGGCAACGGATCTGCTAACCTTGCTGCTTAACATGCACGATTACAACCACCAAAACGGTACCCACCGCCACCTATTTCAAATCACAGAGGTGCAGTTCCATCAATTTACTGATCAGGGACACCAGTCGCACGCTTTTTATGACATGCCCACGGCTGCCTACACTTGGGCTGAAAAGCTTAGGAAGCCCGATTTATTTTTGCTGCCGGACACAATCAAAGCCCATCTAGAAAACCACTTTCCTTCTCTAGTCATTTTTCATGGCGAAACATCCCTGGGGAAAGTAGCTCAGTGTCATCTCTTTGTGCCAGAGACGGAGTATTGTACCCGCACCTACATTTTGCTGTTTGGTCAAGCCAGACATCCGGCGTTTAAGGTATTGGGCTCTAGCTATCTCAAGTTTGGCAAGGTTGTAGTAGAACAAGATGTCGATATTCTGAGTAAGCTCTATGCCCAAGCTCCACAAAAAATTAAGCTAAACAATGAGGTTGGTATGGATTGGGTGAAGCGCAATTTTGCTCACTTTCCGGCGGTAGTCGAACCCAATTTGTCCAGAGGCGATCGCTCCAGCCAAACCAACGCAGCAGAGTCTTCCCATAGCTGAACATATACGGCTACTCATCCACCCAGTCAATCCCTCCAGTTCCATCCATAGCGCTATTGCTCATAATCAGCATGGCCCAAGCTGCCGAGCGGAGTATCAGTCCTGATGCCGAATCAGCAACGCCTCGATCAGCTGTTGGGCCGTTTCCAGCCGCTGTGGATCATCTGACTGGGCCACCCAGGCGGCTAGTTCATTCAGCGCCCCATTCACCAAATGGGCAAAGCCCTCGGCATCAACCACCTTGAGATCTCCGTCAGCCACCGCTACCTGAATCGACCCTTGCAGCAAGCCAAACCCATACTGATCGATTTCGGCCAGGGTATCTGCCGCTAAAACTGCGGGGGCTTCGATAAACACCAACCGCCGCAGTTCCTCCTGCTGCGCCACCTCCAAAAAGGCCTGACAGCCGACCACGAGTTGCTCCCAGTTGGTTCCTAACGGCTCAATGCGGGTGCGGACGTGGGCGGTGATTTCGTCATAAGCTTCCACCACCACCGCTTTAAATACCCCCAGTTTGTCGCTGAACTGGTGGTACAGCGCCCCACGGGTAATCCCCAGTTCGCGGATGATGGCTTCGGTGCCGGTGGCAGCATAGCCCTGGGTAGCGAACAGATGCCGCGCTCGATCCAGAATGGCGCGGCGGGTGCGGCGGGTTTGCTCGGCTTTGGTCAGCCTTGGGGACATGGCGATCGCACAAATACATTCAGACAGTATGTATCTTGACAGAGCGAGAAAGCGACTCTATATTGAGATGCATACAGATTGTATCTTTTATCGAGATGGTCTCAGAGAAGAGCTATGTCTACGTCGCTTACAACTCGAAAAGCTGCGATTGCTGATATTCCCTTTCTCGTCCAGATTGAATACGAAGCTTCGCTGCCGCCCCTCGACCACTGTTTTTGGGAAGACCTGCTGGATGGCACCGGCACTACAGCCCTAGAGTTTATTGAGGCAGAGTTGCGAACCGATGCCTCGAACTGGGGCAATGTCAGCGACTTTATCGTTTTGGAGGAGCAGGGCAAGCCTGTGGCAGCGGCGGCGGGGTATATACCTGACCCAGAGGATTACTGCCCGCTGCGGTTATCCCGATTGGATGCGATCGCCCAAGAGCTAGGCTGGTCAAGCACCACTGTCTCTGGGTTTTGCGATCACTACCTAGGGCTGTTTGGTGGGGACGTGAAGCCCTTCTTTCTCGCGCCTCAAGCGCCTTGGATTATCGAGAATGTAGCCGTTCTGCCCGAAGCTCGGGGACGGGGGTTAGGAAAGATTTTGATCCAAGCAGTGCTAGAGGAGGGGCGATCCCAGGGGCATTCCTACGCCGGAATCATGATAATCAACGGCAATGATCACGCCCGCCACACTTATGGATCGGTGGGTTTCAAGCCTTACCAAACCTTCTATGCCGATTACTTTCTAGATCAGTTCAACCTCGAATTTCCAGGGGTGACCAAGTTTGGCCTCTGCCTCAATGACTCTCAGGTGAATTAGGAGAACGCGAATGTCCTTAATTAAGATTATTGTTCCAGCCATGATGAGACATGGATTAGAGCATTTAATAAATGATGCATTAGGCAAGTCGGCATAAAAAGCCTGTTGCACATCGACCGCATTAAGTCTCTACACTGAGTTCGAAAGGTTACCTGTGGTGGGTGAACAGAGTCGTTATGTTTCATCTAAGTAGGTGGGTGCAATTAAACTTAAAACAGCTTTTAAGCCTCGCAAGGGTTTCAGGCGAAGCCATTTTAATATTTAACTCAGCCCACTTACTCAGTAACTAAGTTTAGGTTTTTGCAATGAAGTATTGGATTGGGAAATGGATAGTCGCAGTTTCAATCATTCATACAATATTTGCTTTTGTTGTTTTTCCAGAAGTTATTTCGCAGATATTTCTTGATGGTGTGTTCGACTCAATTGGAGTTGATCCACTAAGGGGTGCAGTTGTTTGGTTTCTGCTTTTTGGATTCGTATTGTTTGCATTGGGTCTGGCGACTAATATTATTGAAGAGATGTCAAACGGGGATATACCAAATTCTATTGGATTTAGTCTGTTATTCATCATTTTGTTAGGTGTTGTATTAATGCCTATATCTGGATTCTGGTTGGCTCTTCCTCCAGCACTGATCATTATCTATAGAAGGTATAAAAAACATGAACTTAGCAACACATAACAACCGCAATGCACCGTAACCTTAAAGTACAATAGTTTTGTCGGGAATTTTCTGCGTCCGGTGATTGCGAACGTTATGCTGATTGGGTTTTTGTAAAATCGATGTCTTGAGGCTATTAATAAATGAAGCTTGATGAAGTTGTTCCTTGGGGCAGAACACTGGAAGAATACAGGTCAATGTTTAGTCTGTCAGAAACAGATTTAAGCAGGAAAATTCTGGGATGTGGTGATGGGCCAGCTAGCTTCAATGCCGAAATGACTGCGTTAGGGCTCTCTGTCGTGTCTATCGATCCGATCTATCAGTTTTCTGCTGAAGAAATTGAGCAGCGTGTTCGAGCGACTTATGAGCAAGTCATTTCACAGGTAAAGCAAAATCCTCAAAACTATATTTGGAGAAACTTTCAAGATGCTGATGAGCTTGGCAAAGCCCGCCTCAACGCAATGGAGAAGTTTCTGTCAGACTATGAAGTAGGGAAAGCTTCGGAACGATATTTAGACCAATCTTTACCAAATCTAGAACTCTCTGACAATCAGTTTGATCTGTGTTTATGCTCTCATTTGCTCTTCTTGTATTCAGAGCAATTACCCCTTGATTTTCACATAACTTCGATTCATGAACTCCTGCGAATTGCCTCAGAGATAAGAATTTTTCCGTTGCTCTCACTTAATTGTGAGGTCTCTCCATACCTTGAGCTGGTGATGGAAGACTTATCTAGCAAAGGTTATCAAGCACAAGTTCAAACTGTTGCTTACGAGCTTCAAAAGGGTGGCAACCAAATGTTGAAAATTAGTCGAGGAGCGATCACACTATAAAATTCCTCTTGTAACGGATTTCCAAAAATTACTTTTGCTGACATAAAAGTTCTTAAACATCGCTGAATAGTAACGTTATACAGTTATCGTTCTCGGTGATGACATCTGGGCTCAATTTAAGTACTTCAATGGAGTGAAGATGAGAGGCCAACTCTGGTACGTTGCTTTACTGGTCGGACTAATGTGCATTATTCGGTTTAGCCTCAGTGCTTTCGGCTATGCCAACCCACCTTGGTTTATGGAAGAAGTTGGGATTTCGCTGTCTGCCAACCCCCAAATGCCCTATGCCATTCGAGCTTGGGCAATCAGAGATATGGTGATCTCTGTGTTAGTTGTGTTGGCCGATAAAACAGCAATAAAGCTCTTGCTGGCTGGTTGTATCGCAATTGATTTTACAGATATTATTTCTGCTTACCTAAGTGGTGCAGCAGGATTATTTGGTGCAGCGGATGGTTGGTTGCTGAAACTAACGTCAACTGCGATCGCGTGCTTGATTCTAGAACTATCAGCCTTGATATTGCTTTCTATTCCAAAGGAACTCTCAACTCAACAGGAGAATGCTGATGGCGTTTGAAACCGTTTTGGTAGCCGGTGCCAGCCGCGGTATTGGGTTGGCCGTAGCCGAGCATTTGCAAGCACAGTGCGATGGTCGAAGACCGCCCTTCGGGCATCGTCTCCTGAGCGTGTCCCGCACTCCGGCCCCCGTGGGTGACTGGATTCAGGCTGACTTGTCTGAGCTAGCCGGGATCACAACCGTGGCCGAGGCCATCGGTGACGACCCCCTCGATGCGCTGCTCTACATGGGCGGTACCTGGGAAACCCACGCCTTTACCTCCCAGTACCGCTTTGAAGACTGCTCCGATGACGATATTACCCGCGTGATTGCGGTGAATTTGGTGGCCCCAATCCGGCTTGTGAAAGCGCTGCTGCCTAACCTGCGGCGATCGCACAATCCTAAAATCATCGTCATGGGTGCGCTCTCGGGGCGAGATAACTTTTCTGGGCGAGAAGTGGCCAATAGTGCTTCTAAGTTTGGCCTGCGGGGCGTGGTGCATGCCCTGCGAGAGGAACTGAGAACCCAGCAAATTGGCGTTACCGTCATCAACCCTGGCAACGTGGGCACGCCGGAGGTGCTGGCTGACCTAGCGGCAGAGAATTTGTTGGGCGGCGAGGCCATTCCCCTGAGCGATCTGCTAGCGATTATCGACTGCGTGCTCTCATTGTCACGGGCGACCTGCATCAAAGAGATTGATGTGCCCGCCATGCTGGGGGAAGGTGCTTAGCACAATCACCTTGAGTAGCTCGGCCAACTGTCTGACAAGCTGTACCGCTACCGAAGACAGGCTCTGTTATGCGTCAGGCAACCCGTTGGCCATACTCCAGCTTAATCAGCTGATCGGCCAGGTGAAAATAGCGATCGTCATGGCTGATCACCAGAACAGCTTTGCCCTGCTGTTTTAGCTCCAGCAGAATTTGCTTGTAGAAAATCTCGCGAAAATATGGGTCTTGATCAGACGCCCATTCGTCAAATAAATAAATGGGCCGATCTTCTAGATAGGCCGTGAGTAGGGAGAGGCGTTTGCGCTGACCTTGCGATAGATCAAGGGTCGAAAGCGCGCCCCGATTGACCTGAACTTTATGGTCGAGCTGAAGCTGCTGTAGATATTGCTGGGCTTGAGCGTCTAAATTTTGCAGCTGTAGACCCAGCAGTCGCTCAAACAGGTAGAAATCTGAAAATATCGCAGAAAAGAGCTGGCGATAGGCATCTAGACTACCGCCATCCACAACGTTGCCATCCCAGCGAATAGTGCCCGATTCTGGCTCATAGAGACCGGCGATCAGCTTAGCTAGGGTCGATTTGCCGCTGCCGTTGCCGCCGACGATAAAGACGAGTTCACCGGGCTTAAACGACAGACTGATTGGCCCCAGAGTAAACTGCCCATCGCGATCGGTGTGGTAAGTGTGGGTGATATTTTCTAGCTCGATCTGCTGAGAGAGCGATCGCGGCGATCTCGCCATAGCGCTAGTTGTTTCGGCTTGACTTGAGAGAGACAAGCCCAGTTCGTCGATTTTTTTGAGGGCCACACTGCCTCGGCTCAAAACGGGTAGCACAGACATCACGCTTTCAATCGGTCGCGCCAGATAGGTAATGGTGAGCGCATAAGCCGATAGCACCGGGGTGGTAATTTCAGTCAGCTGCGGCAATCCAAACACTAAGAATCCGAGAATGCCAAAAAATAACAGGCTGCTAAAGTTGAGGGCCAGGACAGCAACGGATTCAGCCTGCACTTCGTAGTCTCGAAAGGTGGCTGCCGTCACCTTCAGTTCTTCATCGAGAAACGCAGACCGTCGGGATGAATTGAGCTTTAACTCTTTGACCCCATCGGTGATCGAGCGAAAATGCTTAAACAGCAGATCCTTCTGATTTCGAGCCAGTTTTAACAGCGCATACACGTAGTTGAGCATCACCTGAATGACGGCAATAGCCAACCCAACCACCACTAGCGTGATCAAAAAGACGCCAACTGACAGCCAGGCCAGATA
>DAIPYU010000049.1:29797-30973 GCA_036782635.1 Nodosilinea sp. CTOTU7353 | reverse complement strand
CGGGGAATGTATCTGGGACGGGAGTAAGGGAAGCGCCAACTTCCCCTACCCCCTGAGACATCCCAACTTAGGCACGGTAAGTGAGATGCCCTAGATGCATTCTAGGAGCTAGCGTCTTTTTTACCCTCATATTGGGACACAGCTAGACCATTCCCCGTTTTCCTACCAGAAAACGGAGATACCCGTATGTTTGACCAACCCACTGGGGAACCCAACCTCCCCACCACCTTCACCCTGCCCACCTACCACCGAGACAGGCTCACCCACATCTTGCTGGGCGACTACGCCGCCGTCGTCGGGGCCATCAACCAAATGGACGTGCTCCACTACTGCGACAGAGTCGCCTGGATCGCCCCCGTGCCCACCGGGCGCAACGGCGAATACATCAGCGTCATGACCCGCCGCATCACTCCAGGAGAGAGCTAAAGCTACAAAAAAACCTAGCCGGGGCATTGCTACGCCCCGGCTAGGCCAAGATTCTCAACGAGAATAGGGATCAGCTGGTTCTACAGCAGCGTCAGCAGATAAATCAGGCTAAACAGCACGATCCACACCACGTCGACAAAGTGCCAGTAGATCTCGGCCATCTCGGGGCCAACGTGGGTGATGTCGGTGTAGTGGTTGACCCGGCGCGATCGCCACAGCACCCCCAAAATCAGCACCAGGCCAATAAACACGTGGAGACCGTGAAAGCCAGTCAGCAGATAAAAGCAGTTGCTAAACAGGTTAGTCTTCAATCCGTAGCCCAGGTTCATGTACTCATAAACCTGACCAGCCAGAAATATCGCCCCCATGGCGGCGGTAATGCCAAACCACTTACGCATCCCCGCCAGGTCGTCTTTTTTAATGGCCTTGGTGCCCAGGTTGATTACCAAACTGCTCGACACCAGAATTAGGGTGTTGATGGCGGGCAGCAGCAGCTCCACCTCGGTTTCTTTGGGCGGCCACTCGGCCTTGCTGCCCCAAAACACGAGAAAGACCGCAAAAAAGCCCGCGAACATCAAAAATTCTGAACACAAAAAGGTAATCAGGCCTAGCACCCGCAAATCTTCGTGCTCTCCGTGGGCTGCTACCTCATGGCCAGTAACGACCGGTGTGGAATCTACAGTGCCTTGCATAGCGTATGTGGGGGTAAGGGGGTGGATGGGTGAGGGATGGATGGGTAGGGGGTGGATG
>DAIPYU010000049.1:11703-29697 GCA_036782635.1 Nodosilinea sp. CTOTU7353 | reverse complement strand
TAGTCGTAGGGGCCGTGGGTCAGCACCGGCAGCACCTCCCAGTTCTCAATGATTGGCGGCGAATCCGTCGTCCACTCCATGGTCAGGGCATTCCAGGGGTTGGGGCCAGCTTCTTTGCCTGCCCTCCAGCTCCAGATCACGTTGAAGTAGAAGGGAATCACCGACACTGCCAAAATGTAGGCCCCCACCGTCACCAGCTGGTTGAGGCTGGCAAACTGCGGGTCATACATGGCCACCCGCCGAGGCATCCCCTGCATACCCAGCGAGTGCATGGGGGTGAAGGTGAGAATGGTGCCAATGAAGGTGAGCACAAAGTGCACCTTGCCCAATGGCTCATTCAGCATGCGCCCGGTGATCTTGGGGAACCAGTGGTAGATCCCTGAGTAAATGCCAAACACCGAACCGCCATAGAGCACGTAGTGGAAGTGGCCCACCACGTAGTAGGTGTCGTGCACGTGAATGTCGAAGGGGGCTGCCCCCAGGGTGACGCCGCTGAGGCCACCAAACACAAACATCGACAGCAGACCCACCGCAAACAGCATCGCCGTGGTGTAGCGAATCTTGCCGCCCCAGAGGGTCGCCACCCAGCTAAAGATCTTCACCCCCGTGGGCACCGCCACAATTAGCGTCGAGATGGTGAAGAAAATCCGCATCCAGGGGGCGGTACCGCTGGTAAACATGTGGTGTACCCACACAAACAGCCCCACCAGGCAGATGGTCATAGACGAATAGGCGATCGCCTTATAGCCAAAGATCGGCTTCCGCGCGTGCACCGGGATCACCTCCGACATGATGCCGAAGATCGGCAAAATCATCAGGTACACCGCCGGGTGCGAGTAAAACCAGAACAGGTGCTGGTAGACCACCACATTGCCGCCCGCATCGGGCTTAAAGAATGAGGTGCCAAAGTTAATGTCAAACAGCAATAGCACCATGGCCGCCGCCAGCACCGGGGTGGCAAACAAGGCCAGCAGCGCCGTGGCCACCATGGCCCAGCAAAACAGTGGCATCTGATCCCAAGCCATGCTGGGCACCCGCATCTTCCAGATAGTGACCAAGAAGTTCACCGAACCCAAAATTGAGGAGGTGCCCACCAAGATCAGGGAAATGCACCACAGGGTCTGAGGCAGGTTGGCGGTGATCTCGCTCAGGGGTGGATAGGACGTCCAGCCCGACTGGGCACCGCCGCCCACAAAGAAGCTGGCCGCCAGCAGCGCCCCCGCCGGGGGGTTGAGCCAAAAGGCGATGGCGTTGAGCTTCGGAAACGCCATATCTCGCGCCCCGATCATCAGGGGGATCAGGTAGTTGCCAAAGCCGCCGATCGCCGCTGGCACAATCCACAGAAAGATCATGATCGTGCCGTGGTTGGTCAAAAAGGCGTTGTACAGCTCTGGGGTGAGAAAGTCGGAGTCGGGGGTGGCCAGCTCGGTGCGCATCAGCACCGCCATAAAGCCGCCCACCAGGTAAAACAAAAACGACGTCACCAGGTACTGAATGCCGATCACCTTGTGGTCGACGTTGAAGGTGAAGTAGTCATACCACTTCCACTTGTCGGGGTGGCCGTGGCCACCCTCGATACCGGGAGGGGTCAACAGATCTGCTTGGGCCATGGATTGAGTTGTTGCTAAGGGGCTATGAATGGGAGGATCGCGTTAGGGAGCGCGAAAAATTGAGGGATGGTTGGGGGTTAAAGGGTGGGGATTAAGGGTGGGGTGGTGGGCAGTGCCCACCCTACGCCGGAAGGAATCGAGCTAAAACGCCTAGTGGTTCATGGCTGCCATCTGGGCGATCTGCACCGGAGCCTGGGCCAGGTCAGGGGCGATGGCCGCCAAATATTCTCCGTCGGTGGCGTCTGACATGGACTGGGCCACCGTGGTGGTCGAGCCGGCCTCAGCCACCCGACTGGCCATCCAGTCGGCATACTCTTCGGTGGAGTGCACAATTACCTGGGTGCGCATGCCGCCGTGGTAGGCCCCGCACAGCTCGGCACAGACCACGGGGTAAGTACCTTCTTTAGTGGCCACAAACCGTAGCTCAGCCAACTCACCGGGCAGCGCGTCCTGCTTCAGGCGAAATTGGGGCACCCAGAAGGAATGGATCACATCCTTGGCCTCAATGATCAGCTGCACATCCTGGCCCACCGGCACGTGCAGCTCGCCATCAATGATATTGGTGTCGGGGTAGGTAAAGATCCAGGCGTACTGCATGCCGGTGACATTCACCGTCAGGTCAGGGGCGTTGCCCAGAGATTCAGAACCCGCACCAAAGCCGTAGACCTGAGTTTTAGAGAATACGTCCTCTTCTGGCACCTGGGCCAGCAGCGGGGCCACATCGATGACCGTTTGCTGGGGGGCCATGGCCACCATGGTGCCATGACCGTGGTGGCCACCGGGCGAGAACCCGCCCATCTCTTGAAACACCACCACGCTATAGAGGCCCAGCCCCACCACAATCACCGCCGGAATCGCCGTCCAAAACGCCTCTAGGGGCAGGTTGCCCTCGATCGGCAGGCCGTCGGTGTCATCGCCCTTGGGCTGGCGAAAGCGAATCATCGAATAGACGATCGCCCCCTGCACCACGATGAACAGAGCGGTGCCAATGGTGACCATGACGTTAAACAGATCGTCCACCAAGGGTGCCTGTTCTGACGCCTGCACCGGCAGCAGATGGTTGTTTTGCCCAAACCATAGGCTGATCAGGGTGACGGCAATGCCGAGCACCAGCGTCCAAAGGGGGGCGGGAATTTGATTCATGGCTACTCTCCTAGGGAGATGGGCGATCGCAGCCGCCCGCTAGCGGGCACTGGCGATCAGAATTTGAGAATTAACTACCAGGGCCAAAAAATCATTGACCATGTCTACTGCATCCTAAAGGGCAGAACTAGTCGGCCTCGCGAAACTTTTGATTTGCTTCAAATCTATTAGCAACCGGGAGCAGTTTAATAAAGTTTTGTAACTTTCAGGCGATCAAACCATTGAGGCTTGAGTCAAATCCAAGTCCAGAGGGCCTAAGTCCAGAAGGCCCAAGTCCAGAGGGATGAATGCTGACGGGTGGGCATGCTAAACACAATCCTCAGGCGGTAGATTTGCCCTACCGTCCAGGCACTGCTGTTCCCCAGGGAGAACCCCACGATGGAATTTTCGATGGCCTCCAGCCAGCCCGATGTTCGCAAAGAAGCCCTTGTGGCCCTAACCGCCCAGTTCGTCAAACAAGGTCACCCGCCCACCTATGCGCAGCACATGGCCACCGCCTCCATTTTTCAAGCCGACCTAGATCTGCGCAACGCTCAGTTCACCCGCCTGATTGCCTGGCTCAAAGAAACCCACGCCGACATCTATCCCGAAGCCCTGGCCATTGCCGAGTCAGTGCGCCAAGAGTTTGAGAAGCGCGTGACCAGCGAGTTTTAGCCGCCTCTAGGGCAAAAACAAGAGAGCGACAGCCGTTGGCTGTCGCTCTCTTGTTTTTGGCTTCAAGCTCGCTGGCTAGCTGGCAATGTAGCCGTGCATGGTGCTCTTGCGGCGGCGCAGGTGCTTGAGGGCCTGCTGCTCGAGTTGGCGCACTCGCTCGCGGCTGATGTTCATGCGGTTGCCCACCTTGGCCAGCGACAGCTCATTGCCGTCGTCGAGGCCGTAGCGCAGGGTGATCACCTCTTTTTGCTGCGGGGTCAGCTCCGACAGCAGGTTGCGAATATCCTGCTTGAGCGACTCTTGGGCGGTGAAGGTCTCGGGCGAAATGCCGTCGTCTTCGAGCAGCTCTTGCAGTTCGGTGTCCTGGTTGTCGCCAATGCGTACATCCAGCGAGATCGGCTGCCGCGCCAGCACCAAAAACTCACGAATTTGCTTCGGCTCTAAATCTAGCTCTTCGCCAATTTCAGTGGCGTTGGGGGCGCGCCCCAGCTTTTGAGACAGCTCCCGCTGCACCCGCTTGATCTTGTTGAGCTTTTCGGTGATGTGAATGGGCAGCCGAATGGTGCGCGCCTGCTGGGCGATCGCCCGGGTGATCGCCTGACGAATCCACCAGTAGGCATAGGTCGAAAACTTATAGCCCTTGGTGGGGTCAAACTTCTCCACGCCGCGCTCTAGGCCCAGGGTGCCTTCTTGGATGAGATCCAGGAACTCTAGGTTGCGCTTTTGATACTTTTTGGCGATCGCCACCACTAGCCGCAGGTTAGCCTCAATCATTTTGCGCTTAGCTCGCTCGCCCTGGCGCAGGGTGTGATTGAGCTTTTCCGCGTCGAAACCAGCGGCCTCGGCCAGCTCTGCATCAGACGGTTCATGGCCCAAAGACTCGGTCAGAGCGTCTTTTTTCTCTAGCAAAGCCATATAGGCCTGCACCTGCTTGCCAAAGATAATTTCTTCTTCATGGGTCAGCAACGGCACCCGACCAATCTCATGCAGGTAAGTTCTTACAGCGTCGGCACTGTAGAGGGGCTTACTCTTTAATGTGCGAGTTTTTGTTTTAGCCATGAATCAACCTTTCCTCCACTGACGATGCTGCAAACGCTCTAATACGAAAACCGAAAGAATAAAATGAGCCAGTGCCCATCAATACGATGCTCAATCAATGCCTGTCGGCGATTGGGGAGCTGACCGAGTCTAAAACCTTGCCCTCGGTGCAATAACTAAGTGAAATAACTGACTGCGGAGCGGGCTGTATGCGATCTACGTCTCAACATCCCAAAAAGATTGCGTTCCACAATCTTCGCAGCTCAACCCCAGCCATCGGGACTAAGTTAATCACTCGCAATGCAGAGCCATTAGTGAATGAAGTGAACAAACCAGGTCTCGGCCCTAGGACATGCTCGAGCCAACAATCTGACTAGAACCCTAGCTCAGACCTCAAGGCTCAGATCTTGAGACTCAGACCCGCGACTGAGATACAAGAGCCCGGTTGAAACTCGAAGCCATTATGAGTTTACTCCTCTAGAATATAGCAACTTTTCAGTTGCGTAAAGTACTACAAGTGTAGTTGCCTGTTTGACGGGTAGATGCACGGCTTTGTTTCCATAGGGCTCAGAGTAGCTAACTCCCCTCGGGAGGTCTGCATCAGATGTGTCAGTTCAAGGTGGCGACCCTGGCCTTAGCATCGTTAAATACAGCTTCATTCTCCTAGATCAGCTAGAAGAACCTATTGGGGTTTGCCCCCTGGGAAAACCGAACCTGCTGAAGCAGCCTGCTAAACCCCAGACGGCATAGTCCAGACTTTTCCTATTAACAACATTAGCCGGGACATGTAGCAGGGGTATGTCAGCGATATGGCAACCCTATGGCAGTTTGACCAAACCGCTAATGCCTGGCCCTCCCAATACACCGCCTCTAAGTCTAGAAATTGAGTTTTTTCCTCAGAAAATTTGGGGAAAACTACAAACCCCGACCTGGACTTGGTGCCTCTGCAAATACCTGGCTTAGCTGTGTTGAACTGCCAGTTTATACGGCAAAGCTGAGTCTCCCCTGAGTAGAGCACAAGCTCGTCTACCGGAGGTCAGAATGGACCAGTCGAAGACTAGGGTAACCCCTAGCCCTGGCTGACTTTACATACTACAAGCCACCTCTATCCAGCGGCTCTTTCTCTCGACCTGATGGCGACGGCTCCAAAACCCGCTAGACTCAGTGAGATATTTTTTCATCCATAGGTATAGGCACCCATGAACAACGGGCTACACCACAGCCTGCTGGCTACCAGGCCAGCTCCCATCGGTATTTTTGACAGCGGGGTAGGCGGGCTGACGGTGCTGCGAGAAATCTACCGTCAGTTGCCCAACGAGTCGGTGCTGTACTTTGGCGATACGGCGCGGCTGCCCTACGGGTCACGATCGCCCGAAGAGATTCTCCACTTTGTGCGCCAGATTTTGACCTGGATGGCGGAGCACGGCGTGAAGATGGTGATGATGGCCTGCAATACCAGCTCGGCCCTGGCCCTCGACCAGGTGCAGGGAGAGTTTCCCTTTCCGGTGCTGGGGCTAATTCGACCCGGTGCCCAGGCCGCCGCCATCCAAGGCAAGCGCATTGGGGTGATTGCCACCCAGGCCACCGTCACCAGCCGGGCCTACACCAGCGCCATTCAAGAAATCGACGCCAGCCGCCGAGTATGGGAAGTCGGCTGCCCCAAGTTTGTGCCCATCGTTGAGCAAAACCAGATCACAACACCCCAGGCCCAGCGCATTGCCGCCACCTACGTGCAGCCGCTAATGGCGGCCAATATCGACACGCTGGTCTACGGCTGCACCCACTATCCCCACCTGGCCCCGGTGCTAAAGAGTATTTTGCCTAGCTCAGTGCAGTACGTAGACCCGGCCATCTCGATGGTGGCAGCGGCAGCACAAGAACTCGACGCTCTGGGCTTGCGCAGCAGTGTCCAGGCCTGGTCCACGGAGTTTTGCGTCAGCGGGTCGGCTCCTGAATTTAAGCGTCTGGCGGTGCAGTGGCTAGGCCACCAACCTACGGTGCACCAAATTCGCCTGCCAGAGCTAGCCACCAACCCCAAGGGCTAGCGAATCTCACCTTCAGACCGGCTCGCCCCGCCGGTTCGCTTGGCCAGCAGCAGCAGGCCGTAGACCAGCAACAGATATGCGATCGCCAGCGTAGGAATAACAAGGAGAGAAGCAGAGTAGGTCATGGCCAGATCAGCGGAGGAGGAACAAAGATGAGGAAACCCGGTAGGCCAAGCAGGCTTCTGAACAGTTCAAAGACTGCCAAAAACTGGCTCTTCCTGAGAGAAGAAATGTCGGTTGACCAATAGTAGCGAGAGCGCAGAAATGCACTTCTCAAATCAGGCAAAAATCACTCAGCGCTCAGAAAAATGGTGGAAAGCCCACCTCACGCTGCGAGCAACTTGCAGGAATGAATCGGCAACGGCCCATCAAAAGATCTTGAGAGCCTACCTAATTTCTTGAGAAATCCTTATATTTAGTCTATCACGGGCCTTTCATGCTGCGAGAGAAAACTGAGCCGAAAAAACATTAATTTGAGACCCTCCCTAGGAATCAGTTAGCTGATCTCAAAGGTCGGTGGAGATCGAGCTAAAAGCGCTGTGATCTTTCGCCAATAGGGATTACAGGCTTAAAGTCAAAGCTGTACTGGGCCTAGTTTCCGAGCCAATGCAGCGCCCGAGGTCCAGGCTTTTGTCCATACTTCTCCCAGGGTTGTCTTAGAATGACGATAGAATATGTAAAAATTCGTAACTTTACCGCTCTTGCCGGGGTCTATGACTTCAGTAACTTCTCTTTTCGCGCCGGTTGAGTCCGATCTGGACCTCATGACCCAAAACCTCAAGGGGTTGATCGGAGCACGGCATCCCATTCTGTCGGCAGCCGCAGAACATCTGTTTGGTGCTGGGGGTAAACGGCTGCGCCCGGCCATCGTGCTGCTGCTGTCAAAAGCCACCCTGCCAGAGCAAGAGATTACGGCCAAGCATCGTCGCTTGGCCGAGATCACCGAGATGATTCACACCGCTAGTCTGGTACACGATGACGTGGTTGACGAAGCCAGCGTGCGGCGGGGCGTACCCACCGTGCACAGCAGCTTTGGCAACCGCATTGCGGTGTTGGCGGGCGACTTTTTGTTTGCCCAGTCGTCGTGGTATCTGGCCAACCTCGACAATCTGCGGGTGGTCAAGCTGCTTTCCCAAGTGATTATGGATCTGGCCGAGGGCGAGATTCAGCAAGGGCTAAACCGCTTTGAAACTAGCCTTACCCTAGAGGCTTACAGCAACAAGAGCTACTTTAAAACCGCGTCGCTGATGGCCAACAGCGCCAAGGCAGCGGGGGTGCTCAGCAACGTGCCCGAAGCGCTGGCTGAGCAGCTCTACGACTACGGACGACACCTGGGGCTGGCGTTTCAGGTGGTCGATGACATTCTCGACTTCACCAGCTCCGACGAGGTGCTGGGCAAGCCTGCCTGCTCTGACCTCAGGAGCGGCAACCTCACCGCCCCGGTGCTCTACGCCATGGAAGAACATCCCTTTCTCACGACCCTGATTGAGCGAGAGTTTTCTGAGGCCGACGACTTTGACCAGGCCATTGACCTAGTTCACGGCAGCAAGGGCATTGGGCGATCGCGCGATCTGGCTTCTAGCCACGCCCGCCAGGCCGCCGCCTGCCTAGAGCACCTGCCGCCCTCCTCAGCTCGGCAGGCTCTCCAAGACCTGACCAGCTACGTACTGCGGCGGATCTCCTGATGGGCCAGGAAATTGAGCGCAAGTTTTTGGTGGTGGGCGACAGCTGGCGCGCCACCGCCCAGGGCGAGGTGATCCGCCAGGGCTATATTCCCACCCAGGATGCCCGCACGGTGAGAATCAGACGGGTGGGCGATCGCGCCTATCTCACCCTTAAAGGACCCGCCGTGGGTCTGGTACGCCCCGAGTTTGAGTACCCCATTCCCCTCGACGATGCCCAGACCATGCTCGCCACCCTCTGCGAGCCGCACCTGATCGAAAAAACCCGCTACCGCCTGCCCCTCGGCCCCGTGGTGTGGGAAATAGACGACTTCCACGGCCAGAACCAAGGACTGATAATCGCCGAGGTGGAGCTAGCTAGCCCAGACCAGGTCGTCGATCTGCCCGACTGGGTGGGCGCAGAAGTCACCCACGACCCCCGCTATCTAAACGCCAACCTCGCCCGCCACCCCTTCACCGCCTGGTAGGGGACCCGCCAGAAAATAAGGTACCAGCATGAATTTGGGTAAGGGCAAACGACCGTTTGCCCTACGATAAGCTTTTCCAGTTGGTGCCTTGCTTCCCGCTAACAGAGCCTCGCCTGATCGTCATCCACCCATCTACCCATCTACCCACCCACTCACCTACCCACCCACACTCACCCCCCCGGATACTCCCTCCCCCGCCACCGGGTCGGACGCCGCAGAGACGATAGGCCAATTCGGGCCACCGCCGCCAGGTCGGCCAGGGGCGACAGCCAGAAGGCCCAGGCCCCCGGTGCCCCCTTGAGGTCGTAGGCCGAAGCCACCGCCGCCTGCATACCCACCCGGATCAGCACCAGCCCAACGTTGACTATCCACAGCAGCTGTAGCGCCAGCGACCAGGATGCTGGTCGCCAACTCTGTAAGAGTAGGAGCATCGGGGCCACGAGCCAGGGCAGACCTTGCACCAGGGCCAGAAAAACCCAGTCCCACCAGACCTGGGCAGCCGGGGCGGCATCCTTCAGATCGAGGGAGCGGCCCCACTCTCGCCAGGTTTCGGCCATGCCCTCATACATGCGTACCTTGAGCAGGCGGCTGCCATCCCAAAAGCCCACCTTGGCCCCCTGGGCAGCGGCATGGCGGGCCAGGGTGACATCATCGCAAAATGAAGTGGCGGCAGAGCGATAGCCATCGAGCTGCTCTAGCAGCGATCGCCGCACCATAAAGCACTGGCCATTGGCCATCACCCGCTGCGATGAGCTACTCATTGTGCCCGCTGGGCCAAATCGATACACCAAGGTCATCAGCAGGGCAGGCTGAAGCCAAAATTCGCCGGGCTGTTTGAGAATAAATCGGGGTGCCAGTGACACCAGGTCATAGCCTTCTTGATCCATAGCCTTGGCCAAGGCCGCTACCAAACCCGGCTGGGGCTGGGTGTCAGCATCAATGCCCAACACCCAGGTGCTGGCCGCTGCGGTGTGGCGAAAGCCGTAGTCTAAGGCCCAGGGGCGACCCACCCAGCCCGGGGGCAAGGGGTCGTCTTCTAACAGCCGCAGACGCGGGTCGTGGGACTGATAGCTCTTTACCACCGCCTGGGTGCCATCGGTCGAGCGACTGTCTACGACTAAAATTTCTCGCACTTCATAGCTTTGACGCGTTAGCCCCTCCAGGCAGGGCCGCAGGCGCTCAGCTTCATTCAGGGTAGGCACCACCACCGACACAGTGCCCAGCTGGTCGAGGGTCGGCAACTCGGGGACTAGGGGCGATCGCCGCAGCGGCCCCTGCACCAGTCGCGAAAGCAGTACAGCCACCATCGGCAGCTGTACTGCTAAAACAACCACCGCCAGAGCACTCAACCAGGGAAACGGGGCGGCTACATCAGCGGACAAGGAAACACCTCAGAACAGTTATGTCAAAACGGCTAGGTCAACCCAGCTATGCCCAGGAGCAGCAGAAAAGCACTTAGGGGTTCACATCGAAATAATTTACTAGAGAGAGTGAATTCCCGCCTGCGCGGGAATGACGCTGGGACTGTACTGATTGGCAAGTCCCTTACTTCAAAGCACTACTTTAGAGCCACCTTAGCAGCGTCTACCGCTGCGCCCATGACCCCAACCGATTCGGCATCAGAGTCAGCCCCATGGTCTTGGGTGGTGGCCCGCCAGCACAGCACCGCAGGCAAGGCTCCAGTCAGCATGCCCAGGGCAATGGGGACGTAGAAGCCGGCGGCTAGGCTCATGACCAGGGCAAACCCAAAGTTGGCCAAATAGACCACCAGGGGCACAACTAGCTGATCCTGATCTAGCTCTGGCGAAAACTTAAACGCCTTCCACAGCCCCAGGGCTACGCCTATGAAAACAACGCCGGTGCCTAGCCAGCCAGCAAAGTTTTGGTAGGGCATGCCGAAGAACGCACCGGGTTCATGCCAGTACCAGAAGGGCAGCGCGGTCTGGCTCATGGCCGGGTCGAGTACAAAATCCCAGGAGGTCAAAAGGACAGAGCCTAGCAGCACCGCCGCCAGCGATCGCACCCAGTTGTAGCGCTCTGGGCCACCCCCGGCGGCCAACCCGCTGCGGGCTAGCAAAAACGACGCTAAACCCAAATAAAACCACGACAGCGGAATGGTAAACGGCACTAGCCCGGCCACCTTATAGCCCAGTCCGTTGAGGTAGGTGTAGTTGCCAAAGGGAAAGCCCGTGCTGGTGCCCAGCAGCTCGCTGGCAACCGAGATGCCAACGGCGGCGATCGCAAAAGTAATCAAGCTGCCCAGCCCCAGGGTGCGATAGGCATACAGCGCCATTGCCATAGTACCCAGCAAAATATAGCCCACGCCGCCGCCGGCCATACTCCACCGAAACATCGTCTGCCCGGCGGGCAGATATTCCAAAATGCCGGGGTGGGGCACCACCCACAACAGCCCCGCCAGGCCAAAGACCATGGCAACCACATGACCGTATAGGCAAAACCGCTCAATGGCTAAAAGATTTCTCATGGTTAAGTCCTAGATACCGCTTGCCAAGCTAACGCAGCTCGGCTGCTGACTATTCTCCTGGGCAGGCTGAACAACAGCTGACACTGCAATCGTCGCCTAAATCATAAGTTTTGTAAACGTCGATTTTTCAACTGCCGCCTCCCGAGCTAATTCTATAGAAGCTTGAGTGAAAGAAAGCCTGGCTGAAACTATGCCAGACCCTCTGGATGAATCTGTATGAACAAGAGTATAGGGATGAATCGAGAACTATGAGGGGACAGTCAGGTAGTGGGGCTGCCGAGGGGTCTAGGGGAGAGCCACCCAGGGAGCCACAGTCGAGTTGTGGTGTGGGAATGGGGGAAATCGGCTAGGATATCGATATAAAGGTCAGATCTTTGAGACTCCGTGGCACCTATGACAACCCCTGGCCCCACCCTGACTGTAAGGCCACTGCAATATCGTGACCTAGACGACCTCAAGCAGTGGCAGTCTGAAGACCTCGAGGCTGGCGGCGACCAGAACGCCGCCGAGGCCACCGTGTCATGGATTGACCATCAGCGTCGATGGTACGGCCCGCTGAAGGTGCTGAGCTGGCTGCCCGGCCCCATGCCCCAAAGCCCCACGACCTTTGTGGCCGAGCGCAACAAGGCCCTGGTGGGGTTCATTCAGGTATCTCCCTTTAACCGCACTCGCAGCACCTGGCGGGTCGAGCAGGTGGTGATCAATCGTCCCAATCTGGCCAACACCGCTGCCGCCGCCTACATGGATGTGGGGTCTCGGCTGCTGCGTCACTGCTTTGAGGTGGTGTGGGAAGCCAGAACCTGGATGCTAGAGGTCGATGTCAGCCACAAATCGGCCATGGGTCTGTATCGCTTCAACGGATTTCAGCCTCTGGCTCAAACCACCTACTGGGCCTTGCCGCCCGAGCAAATCGCTGCGCTAGCCCAGCGTGAGCCAGACTTGCCCAACCTGCTGCCTATCAGCAACGCCGATGCCCAGCTGCTCTACCAGCTCGACACCGCATCCATGCCACCCCTGGTGCGTCAAGTATTTGACCACCAGATTCAAGACTTTAAAACCAACCTACTAACCGGGGCTAGCGTTACCACTGACCGGTTAGTGAACAAAGTGGAAACCGTAGGTGCCTACGTGTTTGAGCAGCAGCGCAAGGCAGCCATTGGTCAATTTAAGCTGGCCATTTCCCGCGATGGCAAGCAGCCCCACGAAGCTGGGCTGACGGTGCACCCTGCCTACACCTGGCTCTACCCAGAGCTGATGACCCAAATGGCCAAAATTTTGCAGCCCTTTCCGCCCCAGTCGCTGCGGCTGACCTCCCTCGACTACCAGCCCGAGCGTGAGGCATGCTTTACCCACATCGAGGCCGAGCCCCAGGCTCACACGCTGCTGATGTCGCGCTCGGTTTGGCATAAGGTGCGTGAGGCCCGCCATCTGTCTCTGGAGGGGCTACAGCTGTCTGACGTGTTTACGGGTCTACAGCCTGCGGGCAAGCCCATACCAGGGCGCATGACCTGGTCGGCAGAGCGCTGGCAGACCCTGATGGGCAGCAGCAAGCCAGACTCCACCCAGCCAGAAAATCTGCCGGATACCTCAGCCTCCCAGGGCGATCGCTAAACCGCTGAGCTGCTTTTCTATGGCACCTGTTTCAGCCCTGGGGCTAGATATTGGTCGCAAACGTATCGGAGTGGCGGGCTGCGACGGCACTGGCCTGGTTGCCACCGGGCTAGAGACCCTGCACCGCCGATCATTTGGGGAGCTAGTAGCCGATCTAAAACACATTGCCCAGGCCCGTCAGGCCCAGGTGCTAGTGGTGGGTCTACCCCTGACCATGGATGGCGAAGAGGGCTTTCAGGCTCGCCAGGTGCGCAAGGTGGCTGAGGGTCTAAAGCGGGCCTTAGAGCTACCCATTGTCTATGTCGATGAACGGCTCAGCTCCGTAGAAGCTGAGGAGCTGATGCGGGCCGAAGGTCACTCCATTGCCCAGGAAAAAGCTCTGATTGACCGCAAAGCCGCCGCCATTATTCTCCAGCGCTGGTTAGACGAACGCCGCCATCGTTAGGGCGCTGTCGTCAGCAGAGGTAACAGGATGGGATATTCTGATAGGACCGTTCAGTGTTCATACTGGGCTGCGGCTTAAATTTGCCGCACCCGCTTATCCAGAGAAGAGTAGCCTCCATGGCGGATAACACCCAACCCATTGATGAGTCAGCCGTCGTTCTTACCGACGATGTTGGGCGATTTTTGCCCTGCCAGGTCGAGCAGAGCTTTCAGCTCAACAATCGCGAATATCTACTGCTGCTGCCCATTGACGCTCCCATTGAGATTTTTGTCTGGCAGCAAGATGACGACGATGACGAGGTCTTGATGGATGTTGAAGATGAAAACATCGATCAGATCTTTCCCACCGCCAAGGCCGTACTGGCCGAGCAAAATCTCACCCTCCAGCGCACCGCCATTACCCTAACCGCCGGCGGCGAGTTGCCAGAACCTGAGGAAGACAACTGCCTCACCCTAGAACTGGACGATCTCGATGAAGACGGCAACCCCGTCACCGAGGAGTTTCAGATTCTGGCCACCTGCTTCTACGAAGACGAGGAGTATACCCTCTGCACGCCCCTAGACCCGCTGCTGATCTTTGCCCACCGCACCAGTGATGGATCCTTAGAGGTCGTAACTCCCGAAGAATTTCAGACAATTCGCGGCGGGCTCGAAGAAAAATTGTTTGATCTATTAGATTAAGGGTGTTCCAGCTAAATACTTGTCCAGAGTTTTACGGTAACAGGTCCAACAGGCCGAGTTTGCGACTTCAGAGGGAACATTTATTGAGATGGAATACTCTAAGAACGTTCGCGTTCACAAATCGACTAGCAAATTGCAATCATGGCTAAGGGTTCACGCTGGGTTCGATGGGGTTTTTTAGGGTTACTGTTGCCTCTGGCAACGGGGGTAGCCGCTTGGCAGGGCTGGGCCTGGTGGAGCTGGGCAAACCAGCCCGTGAGCGCAGCCACTGCTGAAACGACTGCCGCTTCCCCGCAGACAGTGCAGATTCAAATTCCGCCGGGTACTGCGGGTCAGCAGATTGGCCAAGATTTAGAGGCGGCGGGCCTAATTCGCTCAGCCTTGGCCTGGAAGCTGTGGCTGCGCTGGCAAACCCTGCAAAACTCTGAGGGTGATTTTCAGGCGGGCACCTACGCCCTTAGCCCCACCGACCCCATGACCACCATTGCCGAAACTATTCGCAGTGGGCAGGTGGTGCAAACCTCGTTCACTATTCCCGAAGGCTGGAACCGCAGCCAGATGGCCGCCTACTTCGAGCGGGAGGGATTTTTCTCCGCCGATGCCTTTTTGGCCGCCACCGAGCAAATTCCGCGCGATCGCTACCCCTGGCTACCCGAGGGCATTCCCCACCTGGAGGGTTTTTTGTTTCCCGACACCTACCGACTGCCAGCGGAGGGGGTCACGCCCGGAGCGGCGGTAGATGCTATGCTGCGCCAGTTTGAGGCGATCGCCCTGCCCGTATATCAGCAGACCAACACCGACTACTCTGTGCTGGAGTGGGCCACCCTGGCCAGCATTGTCGAAAAAGAATCGGTGGTGCCCGAGGAGCGCGGGGTAATTTCTGGGGTGTTTACCAACCGCCTAGAGCAAAACATTCCCCTGGGGGCAGACCCGACGGTGGAGTACGGCCTGGGCATCACCCAAACCAAGGAGCAGCCCCTCACCTGGACCCAGGTGGCTATTCCTTCGCCCTATAACACCTACATCAACCCCGGTCTGACGCCAACCCCCATTGCCAGCGCCGGGTTGGCCAGCCTAGAGGCCACCCTCGCACCAGAGCCCACCGACTATCTCTTCTTTGTCGCCCGCTATGACGGCACCCACGTGTTTAGCCGCACCCTGGCCGAGCATGAGGCCGCTCGCGATGCCATTCGCGCCGCCATTGACAACTAATACCAAATCGCTTTGGTTACCCCCGCTTCCACTGGGCGAAGGCCATAAAGCCTACACACAGAATAGAGGAAACCCTAAGCTTGGGGTGGTTGGGCAGAGCGCGATCGCCTGCGGGGATCAACTCCTGATCTGTAGCGCTACTCTCGGGCGCTGTAGCGATCACCAGAACTATTAGAACATTTTATATACCCCTGGGGCGATGGCTATCCGCCATCGCTGCCCCCGTTCTCGCCCCTACCAGGGGCAGATGTCCTGGGTGCAATGGCCATTGCTATAACTTGCTTTATACCTGAATCAGACAGCCGTTCTAGATTATGCTGACTATGGGGATCAATTGATTTTTTGGCTATGCCTTTCTCTCGCCTACTGCAACCCAATCTAGTTCTGGATGGCAGCGTCCTGACGATTTCCTCTGCCCTGCTGACTCAGCACAACATTAAAGGGCTAATTTTAGACGTAGACGACACGCTAGTGCCCCTGCGCCAGGCGGAGACTAACCCCGACCTGGCCCAGTGGATGCACCAAATGAAGGCCATGTCCACCGTCTGGCTGGTGAGCAATAACATCAACGCCTACCGGATCAACCGCATTGCCACTCTGCTGGATGTACCCTACATTACGAGCGCTGGCAAACCCTCAGGACGCAAGCTAAAGCAGGCTCTGACGGCCATGGACTTGCCGGTGCACCAGGTTGCTATGGTGGGCGATCGCCTGTTCACCGATGTTTTGGCCGGCAATCGGCTAGGGCTATTCACCATTTTGGTCCAGCCCATGCCAGACCTCAACCAGATCGTCCGCACTTCGCCAGTACGGGCCTTTGAGGTAATGATCTCCCAATACCTGGGGGTTTCTCTCTAGGGTGCCTTTGAGGCTAAGGACGGCCGAAAATCGCGTTAGCCTAAGAAAATGCCAGCCAATCGGCGCAATGAATCGCAATAAAACACTAAGACTGAAAACATAAAGAAAATATTAGATATAAACTGAAAGTCTTGGATTGCTGACATACTTGTCTATAGATAAACAGGGGCCAAGCCAATAAAGGCCCTTAATTTAATATGCTGTTTTGGGTGCTGGCCTTGGGGTCGGCATCCAAATTTTTTGGCATGCTTAACGCTCTCCAGAAACTACCCAAGGGGCGTTGCGCCGGGTCAGCGATTGCTATACTGCCGGGGACCGTTGTTGGCGTTTGCTCGTGAACCCAGTTCAAACCCTGGTGGTTAAGATCGGCACTTCTAGCCTAACCGGCACCACCCCTGGCCAATTTGCCCTCTCAACCCTAGCTGCCCTGGTCGAAACCCTCTGCGTTTTGCGGCAGCAGGGGCACCAGGTGGTGCTGGTTTCATCGGGTGCAGTGGGCATTGGTTGCCGACGGCTAAATCTGGCTGAGCGGCCTAAAACCCTGGCCATGAAGCAGGCGGTTGCTGCGGTGGGCCAAGGGCGGTTGATGCGCATCTACGACGACCTGTTTTCGGCACTCAACCAGCCCATTGCCCAGGTGCTGCTGACCCGCAGCGATCTGGGAGTGCGATCGCGCTACGTCAACAGCTACCGCACCTTTCGCCAGCTCCTGCAACTGGGAGTGATCCCCATCGTCAATGAGAACGACACCGTGGCGGTGGAAGAACTCAAGTTTGGCGACAATGATACCCTCTCCGCCCTAGTCGCCAGCCTGATTGGCGCGCAGTGGCTGTTTCTGCTCACCGATGTCGATCGCCTCTACTCCGCCGACCCGCGCTCCAACCCCGAGGCTCAGCCGATTATTGCCATTGAGCGCCTGGCCGACATCCAGGCGCTCAAAGCCGGGGCCGGTGGGCAAGGCTCGGCCTGGGGCACTGGCGGCATGCTGACCAAGCTAGAGGCGGCACAAATTGCCACTGCCGCCGGGGTGCGCACCGTAATCACCGACGGTCGCCAGCCCCACACCATCGGGCAAGCCCTGGCAGGAGAGGCCGTCGGCACTCAGTTTGCCCCCTCACCCAGGCCCAGTCGCGCCCGCAAGCGCTGGATTGCTGCCGGTTTGGCCCCCTCCGGCCGGATTCACCTCGACCGGGGGGCTACCCAAGCCATTTTGAAAGGGGGTAAGTCGCTGTTAGCCGCTGGCATCACCCACATTGATGGCAACTTTCAAGGCCAAGATGCTGTGGTGATCTGCGACCACAGCGGCGCAGACATCGCCAGGGGTATCGTTAACTACAGCGCCGACGATCTACAGCTCATCCTCGGTCACCGCTCAGAGGATATCCCCGGCATCCTAGGCTACGAGGGAGCAGATACCGTCGTGCATCGCGACAATTTGGTCGTGGCCGCTGACGAGTCAGACACCGATGCACCCTGGGTTGACGCCTAGAACGCCGGTACAGAAACCCGATTTCTTGGCTAAAACGCAAGTCCTGCCGTTAGTCAGCAATGAAGAAACCGGGTTTTTAGGCATACCGTTAGCCATACTGTACCGATGTTCTAGTAAGCACCCCTGCGATCAAACAGGATCGCGATCGTCCGGAAGATCACCTGGAGGTCGTACCATGGCGACCAGACCGACTGATAGTGCAGGTCGAGGTGGACGATCTCCTCAAAATCTTTGATCGCCGAGCGCCCGCTAATCTGCCACTGCCCAGTCATACCGGGCTTCACATCTAAACGTCGCCAGTGGTGAGGGCTGTAGCGAGAGACTTCGTCCTCGGTAGGGGGACGGGTGCCCACCAGGCTCATATCGCCCTTGAGCACATTCCAAAATTGTGGAAACTCATCTAGGCTGGTCTTTCTCAGAATGCGACCGACGCGGGTAATACGAGGGTCTTGCTCATTTTTAAAGATCAACCCCTGGGCCTGGTTAGCTACGGTCTGCTTGAGCAGGTCGGCATTTTGCACCATGGAGCGAAACTTCCAAATGGTGAAGGGTCGACCTTTGAGACCATAGCGCTG
>DAIPYU010000049.1:0-11603 GCA_036782635.1 Nodosilinea sp. CTOTU7353 | reverse complement strand
GCCCGCAAGTCTGAAGAGAACAGATATTAAGATAAGCCTACAGCCAACTCGAGCACGCTCACAAGGACTGATTGCATGGTCGCGGCAGACAATTTGAACGAGGATTGGTTATCTCGTTTGCGGGAGGATCTCCCCGATCAGCCCCAGTCTACCTGCCGGAGCATTGTCCATTGGCTGCTGGGAGAATCGCCGGATCGTTTTGCAACGCTGACCGACTCAGACCTGGAGATCGCCCGACGCGCCATTGAGTATCGCTACCGAATTTTGCAACAGCGCTACTGGAATGTCAGCCCCGAGCAGGGCTACCAGAGGCTGATTAAACGGCTGAGCAGCTTGTTTCTGATTCGCAACAAAATCAAAACCTGGATTTCGCTGAGCCGTGATCGCCGCCGCACCGTGGTTGACGTGATTCAAGAAGTGATTCAGGAAATGATGCGCAGCGATCGCCACCTGGCCCAGCAGCTTCAGTGGATCTCGACCTGCACGCCAAATTCGCGGCTGCGCAACCTGCTGATGCTGGCCAGCATTGAAGAATATTGCCTGCGCCCGATTCGCAACCAGCCGCTAATTATCTATCGCTTCGTCAACTACCTGCGGCGCAGCCAGAAGGGCGGCATGACCCAGGTACCCACGGGCGAATTGATTCGCCTGGTGTCGGACGAGATCGCCCCTAACGATAGCGAAGACTCCCTCAGCCTGCTGGATGTAGAAGCCTGGAACCAATACCAGGAAAAGCAGAATGAACTAGAGCAGCAGAGCCAGCGGCACCAGGTCAAAATCACCTTTGCCACCTACCTCAGCCGCAGCCTCGACGACACCGCCGCCCGCTGGCTCGATCTGCACCTCAAGGGTCTTTCCCAAGACCAGATTGCCCAGGAGCTAGGTCTACCAGTGCAGCAGGTGTATCGCCTGCGCGAAAAGATTAGCTACCATGCCGTTCGCATCTTTGCCCTGCGTGAGCAGCCCGCGCTGGTGCTGGGCTGGCTGAAAACCTCCCTACAAGAGCACAACTTTGGCCTCACCCCCACCCAGTGGGAGCAGTTTTGGCAGAGCCTGACCGCAGAAGAGCAGGCAATTTTGACCGCCTATAAAGCAGAACAGCCCATCGATAGCCTGGCCCGCCGCCTGGGGCTAAAAACCAGGCAAATTCAGGCCCAGTGGGTGCAGATCTACCTGCGCGCCCAGGAGCTACGAACCCAGTCTGACGATTAGATCGGTGGTACAAAGAGACCTTGACGCTGCTTTTGGTCAGGGTTAGTATTTTTTGTACTACGTGACTTTGCAGCCTGCTATTCATTATTTGATGTTGTCTCTGCAGCTACGCCCCACCACTCTTCACAGCCTGCTAGGGCTGGGGCTGCTGCTGCGCCTTGGGCGCAACTAATTTTTGAAATAAAGGCGGAATGCCCTGAATAGTTTCACTCCCCAGGTCACAGGTTTTGCCTAGACCTGAAGTCTAGACCCGACTAGGGCTTGGGAGTTTGGGACGCGGTTACCCAGATCGACAGGGGTAATTTAGCGTCTCAGTGGCAATTGGGGTTTACGGTCTACGGTGCAAGGTATGCGGTTCAAGGCAGGCCGTGAACCGTAGACCCTGCACCGTAAACCCTTCACTTCACCTCTGCCCCAGTCGATGACTCAAGTTTTTTACCGCTGAAACCCCAGAGACACAACTCATTAGAGACATAACCCATGTTGACTAACCCCGCTGAGAAATATCGACCCTTTGCACCGATCGCATTGCCCGATCGCACCTGGCCCAGCCAAACTATTACTCAGCCCCCGATTTGGCTGAGCACCGACCTGCGCGACGGTAACCAGGCGCTGATCGAGCCCATGTCGGTGGAGCAAAAGCTGCGCATGTTTGAGCTGCTGGTGGCGATCGGCTTTAAAGAAATTGAGGTGGCGTTTCCCTCGGCCTCGGAGACTGACTTTAACTTTGTGCGCCGCCTGATCGAAGAGAACCGAGTACCCGACGATGTGGAAATTCAGGTACTGACCCAGGCGCGGGAAGACTTGATTCGCCGCACCTTTGAGTCGCTAGCCGGGGCCAAACGGGCGATCATTCATGTTTACAACGCCACGGCCCCGGTGTTTCGGCGGGTGGTGTTTCGCAACGACGCAGCGGCGACCATTGACCTGGCGGTGACAGCGGCGACCTTGATCCGCGACCTGGCGGCGGAGCGGCCCGAAACCCAGTGGCGCTTCCAATATTCGCCGGAGGTGTTTTCGCAGACAGAACTGGCGTTTGCGCGGGATATCTGCAATGCCGTTCTCAACCTGTGGCAGCCGACGCCCGATCACAAGGCGATCATCAACCTGCCCGCCACAGTGGAAAGCGCCACCCCCAATGTTTTCGCCGACCAGGTGGAGTGGATGCACCGCCAGCTCGCCTACCGCGACAGCGTGGACTTGAGTGTACACAACCACAATGACCGGGGCTGTGCGATCGCCGCCGCCGAGCTGGGCCAAATGGCCGGGGCCAACCGGGTGGAAGGCTGCCTGTTTGGCAACGGCGAGCGCACCGGCAATGTCGATATCGTCACCCTGGCGCTCAATCTTTACACCCAGGGCATTCACCCCGGTTTAGATTTTTCGCAGATTAACGAGGTGGCCCGCATTGTCGAAGACTGCACCCAGCTGCCAATTCACCCCCGCCACCCCTACGTGGGCGACCTGGTGTTTACCGCCTTTTCTGGCTCCCACCAGGATGCGATTCGCAAGGGCTTTGCCGCCCGCCGCCCCGAAGACCTGTGGGATATGCCCTACCTGCCCCTCGACCCGGCGGATCTGGGCCGCTCCTACGCGTCGGTGGTGCGGGTGAATAGCCAGTCGGGCAAGGGGGGCATTGCCTTTTTGCTGGAGCGCGACTACAACCTCAGCCTGCCCCGGCGGTTGCAGATTGAGTTTAGCCAGGTGGTGCAGCGAGCGATGGATGCCACGGGCAAGGAGATGACCGCCCCGATGCTGTGGGATCTGTTTGAACAGGAATATCTGCGGGCCAGTGAACCGTTTAAATACATCAGCCACCACTGGCGGGATGACCAAAGCCCCTCGTCCATTTCCATCACCGTGGAATGTGACGGTGCCACGCTCACCCGCAGCGGCAGCGGCAACGGCCCCATCGACGCCTTTGTGGATGCGCTGGATCTAGGCATTCGCATTCACAGCTATGAGGAAAAGTCGATTGGCCACGGCAGCGATGCCGATGCGATCGCCCTGATTGAAATTGCCGCCGACTGGCTAGGGGGCAACATCTACGGGGTGGGTATCCACGGCAGCATTGTCACGGCTTCGCTGCTGGCGGTGCTGAGCGCGGTGAACCGAGGCCTGGCCGGGGTTTCTGAGCAACAGCGGCAGCAGATTTTGCCGTAGAGTCAAACCTGGCCAGTGGTTTTAGGGTAGGCAGCTTGAGAACTCCGGTTTTTGAAAAACCGGGGTTCTGCGCCCTAGTTAACCACCTATCAACCCTTCCTCGGCGTCAGCCATAGTCCGTTCAATATCTTGAGGATTTGACTCCTCATCCCAAATCCGAATCGTATAACCCCGATGCCAAACCGGCAGCTTGCGTAGGGGCAAACGGTGTTTGCCCAGCCTAATCGGGGCTAGCCAAGGCGGATTCAGTATCAGAATCGTGTTTCCTCAATTGGTTGGGGGCAGCGGTAGCGCGGTGGGGCAGAGGTTTTTGGGCGATCGCAGAGATATATCCTTTGAGCGATAAGGTTCCGTGGGGGAATACCTACCTTGTTCATTGATGGCTGCTTTAGCAGAACGCTAGTTGGCGGCTGTTATCGTTTTTAGGACACCTGCAATGCAACAGATTTTTGGAATTTTTAGAAGAGCACTGAACCGCATTCAGTGGCGGCAGTTTGCGGTGGCTTGCTCGGCTGTGATCATTCTGCTGACCACCAGCGGGGTTGACGCACGGCAACCTGTCAAAGACGCTGCCGCTGGGCAACTGTCCCCCACCGAAGATGTAGGCCGCCCCCGCACCATGGGCCAGTGGGAAGCTGAAAACAAAGAGCTACAGGGCAAGCCCGGTCAGCAGCTCAAGCGCATTGCTGAAGAGTCGGCTAATGCAGTGAAAAACATGGCCGAAATTTACCCTGAGAACGTTAAGACTCTGCTGCCTGAAGTAGATGGCGGCGAACTACCTAACGACGATTAAGGCCGTTTGTTGACTCGTTATCGCTGCCAGTGCAGCGTGGTCAAGCAGGTAGAAATTAGGCGATCGCCATGACACAAACCTTTCAACCAGGCGACAGCATATCTTGGAACACAGCCCAGGGAAAAACCGTAGGCAAGGTGGTTAAAAAGCTCACCGCTCGCACCGAAATCAAAGGCCACACCGTGGCTGCCTCTGAAGACGATCCCCAGTACCTGGTGGAGAGTGACAAGACCGGCAGCCAAGCGGCCCACAAACCCGATGCCCTAACCAAAGCAGACTAAGCACCGTTCGAGACATTTCCCTAGAAACGTTCGAAGGTTTCTACGGTTTTTGGATGTTCTGACCCAGGTGACTATGGCTATATCCACTTAGCTTTCTAACCAGTGAAGACAAAAAGCTGGCTAAGCGCATCGGGGCTGCATAAAAAGACCCCGGGGTTCTTCTGTGAGAAAGCCAAAGTAATTGGCTACTTATCTAAGAACCTTGGGGTCTGGTGGGTAGGCGTTTTAGCGCCCCGTAGAGCCGGGGAGAATGGGCTGCTCTACCGCCTGGCGGTAGATTTCGGTTTCGTCGTTAAACTCGATGGGCAGCACGGCCACTACGTTTTCGTGGGGGCGGGGGATGATCACCCAGGTTTCGAGGATGCCACCGGGGGTTTTTTCGGCGGCCTCTACCCCGGCGGCCATGGCGGCTTTCACCTCGGAGACATCGCCACGAATGTTGATGGCAAAGCGAGCACTACCGGCGCGAATGTAGCCAATGAGCGTAACGCGCCCGGCCTTAACCATCGCATCGGCGGCGGCGAGCACGGGGGGAAACCCTCTGGTTTCGAGCGACCCGACAGCCTGTGGCATGGTAATTCTCCTGGTTCAGTAGGTAAAAAATCCATCCTCAATTGTACGGGGCAGTGGTAGCGATCGCACGATCGCACGCTAAGGAAAGGGTTCAGGTTCACCCTTGTACCCGAACCCCAACACCTGATACCCGATACCCGCCCCCCTCATACCCGAAACGGTTCTGAGGCCGGAGTAAAGCCAATCGGCAAGATCGCGTCGATGTTGTCGGTGGGGTTGGGGATGATCACGTGGGTAGTGACCTCGGCCAGGTTGGGGCAGGCGTTGGCTGCCACCAGCCCGGCTTCCATGGCGCGCCTGACCTCGGCCACCAGGCCGCGAATCACCACAAACTGCCGCCCGCTTTCGGAGCGATCTTGCACCGAGACGGTGACATTGCCCGCCTTGACCATGGCATCGGCGGCGGCCAGCACGGCCGGAAAGGTTTGGGTTTCAATGACGCCGACGGCAATGGCCATGGGGGGTTCTCCAAAAGTTATAGGTGAGCGCTGCGCTTATAAGTGAGCGCTGCTCAGCACTCACCTATAACTTTATACCTTGATGCCGCTGGGTTCTCCGGCGGTGGCGATGATGCGATCGCACCCCGACTCCGGCTTGGCCCAGTCGCAGTGGCAGTCTTTGGGGTCACCCCAGCACAGACTCAGATACAGCTCGCTGCGGGTGGCAGACAGCTCAGCCCACTCGCTGGTGGCCATGAGTTGTTCGACGGCGGCTAGGGTCGTCGGTTGGGGGTCGCTGCCCGCCATCCACAGGCGCAGCCCGTCAATGGCCTGTCGCCAAAAGTCAAGGATGGCGGGCCGAGCAGCAGCCAGCGTCGCCTTATCGGCGGGAATGGCAATCAGCTGGGGGTGCAGCTCGGGCAGGCGAATGGTGCGGCCCCGAAATTGACAGCTGTGCCACACCAGCCCCGACACCCCATGCTGGTGCTGATAGCTGTGAATCTGGGCGCGAAAATCTTGAATGGCAAACACTTTGCTGAGTTTGTCGGCCCCGATCGCTTTTGAGAGCACCGGGTTATCGATGCGATCAGCGGAAGACAGCACCACCCGCTCACCCCGCCAGGTGGCGCGCAGTTCCTGATCGAGAAACTCCAGGAGTTGTTCAGTGGTGTAGCTCATGGGGCTATCTTATCAAGCGCGCCACGGCAATTTTGTGCCCAGCTATAGTTTCCCCAGACGTTCTGTCAACAGGGCATAGAAACCTGCGGCGTCAGCGGTTTCAAGAATGGTGGCGTTGGCGGGCGCGGCCTGGCTGGGGGCACTGGCGACGGTGCGCCCCAGGCAGAGCGATCCCTCGGTTTCTACCGCCAGGTGCAGCGGTCGCCCGGTAAATAGGTCGGGGCGCAGCAGATAGGCGATCACGCAGGGGTCATGGAGGGGCGTTGCAACCAGCCCGTGGCGATCAATATCGATTTGGCCGTAGTAGCGCAGCAGGCCAGCGGCGGCTTGGCCCACGGGGGTGCCCAGGTGTTCTAAAGCGCCCAGGCGATCAGGCGTGGTCACCACCTGGTGGGTGACATCTAGGCCGATCATGGTTAAGGGCAGACCAGCATCGACCACCACCTTGGCCGCGTGAGGGTCCACATAGATATTGAACTCGGCGGCGGGAGTAATGTTGCCCGGCCCCAGGGCACCGCCCATCATCACCACCTGGTCGATGCCCCGAGCAATCTCGGGGCACTGAATCAGCGCCACGGCCAGATTTGTCAGCGGGCCAAGGGTGGCCAGAGTAATGGGGGCCGACGCGGTGGTGAGGCGTTCGATTAGCCAGGATACGGCGTGTTGAGCCTGGGGCGGCAGGGTGGGTTCAGGCAGGTCGGCCCCCTGCAAGCCGGTCGCGCCGTGAATATCTTCGGCGGTGGTGAGCGATCGCAGCAGCGGCCGGGGGCAGCCCGCATACACCGGCACGTCAGAGCGCTGGGCCAGGTGGCAAATGCGGCGGGCGTTGGCCGTCGTTAGCGCCAGGGGCACATTGCCCGCCACGGTGGTGACGCCCAGCAGGTCGAAGTCATCAGGAGAGGCTAGGGCGAGAAGCAGGGCGATCGCATCGTCGACCCCAGGGTCGCAATCAATAATTAACGGTCGAGGCGGCATAGAGGGTTCCTCATAGAAGCTTGGCTGGCACAGCACCACCCATTGAGACAACGGATGCTGGCTTAAAATAGATTTGTGGATGGCTGTGGATATCCCTAGGGTTCCATAGCCTTCGTCCCCCAACGTCTATTCACATACCGCTTTCATTCAGGAGATTATCCCTTTGTCTGCTGCGCTTCGTCTCACGGCTCTTATGGTATCTGGGCTGGGCTTGCTGCTCACCACAGGCTGCGCGGGTAGCAACCTGCAAGACTCTCTCCAGGCCGACCCCCAGCTGCAAGATCGCCCCGTCTTTAGCGACGAAGCCCCTGAAACCGCCGCCGAGCCTGAGACAGAACCCACCCCCGACCCGGCGGCTGATGAAACCTCGCCCGCCGACAATGCCGCCGACACACCCCGTCCCGGCACCACCGCCCAGCTCGCTCAGGTGCCCGACGACCTGCGGCCCTACGTGCAAAACTGGCTGGCCCTGGGCATTGTTGAACAGTCCAACGGCACCAGCAGCACTACAACCCTCGACTTTCAGCCCAACCAGCCCATTACCCGAGGCGACTTTGCCCAGTGGCTGCTCGCCGCCAACAACAAGTTTTACCAAGACACCCCGGCCAAGCGCATTCGCCCCGCCACCAGCAGCGCCACCCCGGCTTTTGAAGATGTGCCTAGCTCTCACCGCCACTTTGCCGCCATTCAGGGCCTAGCCGAAGCGGGCATTATTCCCAGCGCTAAAACCGGCAACGCCACCGCCGTCAACTTTCGACCCGATGCCCCGCTGACCCGCGAAACCCTGGTGCTGTGGAAGGTGCCCCTCGACACCCGCGCCGCCCTGCCCACCGCCGATGCCGAGGCCGTCACCACCGCCTGGGGCTTTCAAGACGCCACCCAGGTCGAACCCCTGGCCCTGCGAGCAGTGCTGGCCGACCATCAAAACGGCGACTTCGCCAACATTCGCCGCGCCTTTGGCTATACCACCCTGTTTCAGCCCGAGAAAGGCGTCACCCAGGCCGAAGCCGCCGCCGCCCTGTGGCGCTTTGGCAATCAGACCGAAGGCATTTCAGCCGCCGACCTGCTGGGACGACCTACCACCCAGTCAGGTTCCCGAGAATCGGCCAATCCCACAAACTCTCTTTAATTTTCCCCTACAGCAATCCCAGCAGCGACAGCCCCATCCCAACAAACGCCAGCACCCCGGCCACAATCATAATTGCGGCGGGCATGGCCTTACGGGTCTGCATCCAGCGGCGAATGAAGATCACCACCAGGGCAGCGGTTACGCCCATAGCCATGCCCGCCCCACCGGGGGAACCGGCCTGCCAAAGCCAGGCTCCGGTCAGCAGCAGCGCTGCACTCACCAGCCCGCTGACGAGCGATACCTGGCTGCGAGCCTGGGCATAGCCAATCAGCCCGCCGATCACAGAGAGGGCAGCGTAGGCGATCGCAACCAAAGCTCCAGTGGGCATAGCGTCTAACAAAATCAGAACACCCTTAGGCTACCGAGGTTTTTGCTGCTGCACAAGCCCAGCCCAGAAGTAAAATTTTGCCTATGACCAGTTCCCGCAATAGCCTGGGTATAGCTGTTTTTTCTTCGCTCGCGATATACAAAGCAACAGACTTTTGGTGTCACCTAATACCTCAAACTCTATCCAGGAACAAAATCACTCAATTTAAGTCTTGCCTTTACGCCATCTCTCTGAGGAGATAGATCGCAAAAAGCTTCTGCGGAAATTATCTACAAAGAAAATGCGTATCCATAAAGGGAATGCAAAGATGAGAATGTTTTCATGACCTCACTATCACGACCATGATAATTTCTCTTAATATAAAGAATTTAAAGTCATAAAAGCCTTGATAAATTAAGGCTTTTAGCTTTCAGGGCTCTTAGCTTTCTTTAAAATCTTTCGAGGCTCTACTGAAGGCACTGGCCTTTCTTTAAAAACTGTCCACCAGAAACATCCACAAGATTAGAGAAACTTGGAGCACAGCTAGCGGACCAATGTCCATTATCAAGTAGCTTTTTCAAAGCTCAGTACCTAGTCTTAGGAATATGAGTTCATGAGTTTCAGTCCAGGTTCTGCCTCACAACATCTCAGCATTTCGGTCATTATCCCAGTCCACAATGGCGGCGAAAGCTTTCGCCGTTGTCTCGCCAGTCTGAGACAATCGAGTCGACAGCCCGACGAAGTCATCGTGGTTGCCGACGGCGACACCGACGGGTCGTGGGAAGTGGCCAAAACCTTTGGTGCCAGAGTGTTTCGCTATGATGCAGCAGGTGGTCCCGCTCGCGCCCGCAACCGGGGTGCAGCCATGGCCCAGGGAGATATTTTGTTCTTCGTCGATGCCGATGTCACCCTCAGCCAAGACACCATTCTCAGTGTCGAAGCAGCGTTTAAGGACGTCACCCTGGCGGCACTGATTGGCTCCTACGACGACCAGCCAGGGGCTGCCAACTTTTTGTCGCAGTACAAAAACCTGTTTCACCACTACACTCACCAGGTATCGTCCGAAAACGCTTCCACCTTTTGGGGGGCCTGCGGGGCCGTGCGCGCCGAGGCCTTTAAGGCCGTGGGCGGGTTTGACGAGCGCTACCTCAAACCCTGCGTCGAAGACATTGAGTTGGGCTACCGACTGCGGCAGGCCGGCTACACCATTCGCCTGTGCAAGCACATTCAGGTCAAGCACCTCAAGTGCTGGCGACCGGTCTCGCTGCTGCGGGCCGAGATTTTCTACCGCGCCCTGCCGTGGACAGAGCTAATTCTCAGCCAGCGGCAGCCCATGAATGACCTCAACCTAGACCGCAGCAATCGGCTGAGCGTAGTGCTGAGCTTTATCGCGCTGGGCTGTTTAGCGGGGGGCTGGCTGAGCCCCTGGCTGTGGGTCGTTGCGGCGGCGAGCATGGTCGGGCTGCTGGTGATCAACCGGCGAGTCTATCGCTTCTTTTGGCACAAGCGAGGGCCGCTGTTTGCCCTGCGGGTGATTCCCTGGCACTGGCTTTATTTTATCTACGGCGGCGGTGCCTTTGCCTACGGTTTGGCAACCCATCGATTTCAGCAGATTTCTGCCCCTGTCCATTAGCGGTTTCGCCGCTTTACCCAATTTCAATCGGCTTTCAATCAGTGCAGTTACCCCCCTGTTTTTTGGAGTTTAATCAATGCAGTCTCTACCTGTAGTTATCATCGGCGGTGGGCCAGCGGGGCTGTCCGCAGGCTACGAACTCATGAAGCACGGCAAAAAATCGGTAGTGCTCGAAAAAGCCGACAAAGTAGGGGGTATTTCCCGCACCGAAACCTACAAAGACTATCGCTTTGACATTGGTGGCCACCGCTTTTTCACGAAGGTCAGCGAAGTGCAGGCGGTGTGGAAAGAAATCTTAGGCGATGACTTTATTCAAACTCCTCGGCTGTCTCGAATTTACTACAACAACAAGTTTTACGACTATCCGTTGTCGCTAGTGAAAACGTTGAAAAACCTCGGCCCCGTCACTAGCGCACTGATTCTCTTTAGCTACCTCAAATCTAAAGGACAAAAATACCTAAACCCCGGCTTTGAGGCGGAAACCTTCGAAGAATGGGTCATAGACTGCTTTGGCGAGCGGCTCTACCGGATTTTCTTTAAGACCTACACCGAGAAGGTGTGGGGCATTCCGTGCAGCCAGATTCGCGCCGACTGGGCGGCCCAGCGCATTCAAAATATGTCGCTCAAGCAGGCGGTAATCAACGCGGTCTTTGGCAGCCAAAATGCCAAGAGCCTGATCAAAACGTTTGACTACCCTCGCCTCGGCCCCGGCATGATGTGGGAACGCTGCCAAGAACTGCTGGATGTGCATGGATCACCGGTACATCTCAACACCGAGGTGGTGAGGGTTGAGCGCCAGGGCAAGCGCATTACTAAGGTGGTGGCAAAAAAAGACGGTGTCACCTTTGACATTGTGGGTGAGCATTTCGTCAACTCCATGCCCATTTCCCTGCTGGTCAATCGCCTCGACCCGCTGCCCCCGGAAGATGTCTTGGCGGCGGCCCGAGGGCTAAAGTACCGCGATTTCTTAATTGTGTCGCTGATTATCAACGATCCCGATCTTTTCCCCGACAACTGGCTGTACATTCACAGCCCTGAGTTTAAGGTAGGGCGCATTCAAAATTTCAAGAACTGGAGCCCTGAAATGGTGCCCGACCCTAGCAAAACCTGCCTGGGCATGGAGTATTTTTGCAGCGAAGGGGACGACCTCTGGGAGATGCCCAACGAGAAGCTGATTGAGTTGGCTTCTGAGGAAATTGCCCGCCTGGGGCTGGGGGTCAAACGCGAGGATGTGGAAGACGGCTGCGTCATTCGCCAGTTTAAGGCCTACCCAGTGTACGACGGCGAGTACAGGCGGCATCTCCAGGTGCTTGAAGACTACATTCGCGGCTTTGAGAATCTGCAAACCGTGGGCCGCAACGGCATGCACCGCTACAACAACCAAGATCACTCGATGCTGTCGGCGCTGCTGGCCGCCAA
>DAIPYU010000048.1:5361-32523 GCA_036782635.1 Nodosilinea sp. CTOTU7353 | reverse complement strand
GAGCTACATGGATATGATGAACTTTGGCACTTAATTTTGTCCACCTACTTACCTCTTTCGTTTCCCTTGGCAGCTCAAGGTAAAGTTTATTAAACTAAAGTCATTACGATTACGCATAAGCAGCAAGAGATACACCATGGTGAAATTTGTCGGTATTGCCGGAAGTTTGCGACCCAATTCCTACAGTCAGCTGGCGCTGGGGCTGGTGGGCGATCGCCTGCGTGCCCTGGGGGCCGAGGTCGAACTGCTCGATCTGCGCGAGATGGACTTGCCCCTGTGCCACGGCGGCAAAGACTACCCCAACCATCCCGATGTCGAGCGGCTGCGCCAAGCCTTTCTAGAGGCCGATGGCTTTGTGCTGGTCACCCCCGAATACCACGGCAGCGTTAGCGGCGTACTCAAGAATGCGCTGGATCTGATGAGCTTTGACCAGCTCGACGGCAAGGTGGCCGGGGCCGTGAGCATTCTCGGCGGTCAGGCCAACAACAACGCCCTCAACGACCTGCGCACCATTCTGCGCTGGGTGCACACCTGGGTAGTACCAGAGCAGGTGGCGATCGGTCAGGCCTGGCAGGCCTTTGACGACCAGGGCAAGATTGTCGATGCCAAGCTCTCCCAACGCCTCGACGGCCTGGCCCAGAGCCTCTACGACAACACCCGCAAGTTGCGCGGCGTGGATTAAATCGGTTCAGACTAGAAATCTGCTAAGCCTCAGATGGTAGGTCAATGGGGTTCACGGTTTGAGGTTCACGGTTTGAGGTTCATGACTTGCCGTAAACCGCAGACCGTAGACCGCACACCGCAGGCCCCTAACCCCTGTCACAATCATCTTGGTCAAGTACTAGCTTTTTTATATTTTTGCTTTGGGCTACGGGGACTGTCTGGATATTTCATCACCACGAGACCTGCTTTGAGGGCAGGGTTGAGGTAGTTTTTGCGAAAGGTGGGTTTGTGGGTGAGCGATAGCCCTGTCATCAGCTCTTGGGTGCTCCAATAGCGGTCATCCATGAAAGTGAGCAGCAGCCTGACTTGGTCGCTTACTTGGTCGCTTACTTGATCGCCCGTGGAATCGACTGGAGAATCGCCTGAAGCGCGGCGGTTGAGTTCACTGCCTTGGCTGAGCGCCGTCCGAATCATATCCAGCATGAACTCGATAAAGCAGGTACTGTCGGCGGCTTGGTCGGCCTCTTCTAGAGCTTGGTAGTAGCGGTCTTGCTGGTCTTTGATCAGGCTTTCGATTGGTAGCAGATAAAAGAGGTCATGCCACTGGCCAAGGATCAGGGTTTGCCAAAGGCGACCCATGCGGCCATTGCCGTCGACAAATGGATGGATGAATTCGAGTTCGTAGTGGAAGACGCTGCTGGTAATCAGGGGATGGTGGTCGGTGGTAGCCAGCCAGTCGAGCAGGTTGCCGACCAGCTGCGGAACGAGTTTGGCCGGGGGGGCAACGTGGGAGACCTGGGTGCCTTTGTAGATGCCCACGCCGCCTGTGCGGAGTTTGCCGGGGGTGGTGAGAATGTCGGCCATGAGTAGGCGGTGGGCCTGGAGCAGGTCTTGGCGTGAGCTGGGTACCCAGGTGGGGAGGCTTTCGTAGGCGCGGATTGCGCCCTGAACTTCGCTGATTTCGCGCGGGGGGCCGAGCACCCGCTGGCCGTTGAGAATGGCGGTGATTTGGTCGAGGGTGAGGCTGTTGCCTTCGATCGCCAGGGTGCCCTGGATAGTGCGAATGCGGTTTTGCTTGCGGAGTTGAGGCGATGTGGTCAGCGGTGAGCCGTCGAGCCGCTCGACCAGCCCAGCGATCGCACTGATCTGGTTAACGATGGTTGGGGTGATCTCAAAGGGCGGCTGGTAGGTCATGACAGCATTATTGCCGAGGTGCAGTCGCAGTACCAGTGAATAGCCGCTGGGCCGTGGATGTGGCTACCCCATAACGTTAGGGCAGCCTCGTAACACTGGATAGCCTGCTCCTACCCCTCGCCTTTCCTATGCTGACCATTGCGGGATTTTTGCCGTCCCAGGGTTAATCAATGGGTGATCGCGCTAGGCTGAAAAGCAGCCCTTACCCGTGTTTCCATGCCGACCTCCGAGTCTTCAGCGCCTCCCGCTTGGCCTACGCCCGCCAGTGTGGCCACCAATACTGCCAACGGCTTCGATGCCCAGCACCCCCCCGACCCCAAGCTGATCGACGCCTGTGTCCACTGCGGGTTTTGTCTCACCACCTGCCCCAGCTACCGGGTGCTGGGTACCGAAATGGACTCGCCCCGAGGCCGCATCTATTTAATGGATGCGATTAACAACGGCGAAGCGCCCCTGTCGGCTACTTCAGCTAAGCATTTTGACTCCTGCCTGGGCTGTCTGGCCTGTACTACTTCCTGCCCCTCTGGGGTGCAGTACGATCAGCTGATCGCAGCGGTGCGGCCCCAGGTGGAGCGCAACCATCAGCGGCCTTTGGTGGAGCGGGCGGTGCGATCGCTGATCTTTAACCTGTTCCCCTACCCCACCCGGCTGCGGGCAGTGGCCGGGCCGCTGTACCTATACCAAAAGCTGGGCATCGCCAAGCTGGTGCAGAAGACCGGGCTGCTGGCCAAACTCTCCCCCAGCCTGGCGGCCATGGACGCTCTGCTACCCCCGATTACCGCCGAGAGCTTTCAGGACGACCTGCCCGAGCTGATCCCCGCCGTGGGCACCCAGCGCTACCGGGTGGGCATGGTGCTGGGCTGCGTGCAGCGAGTGTTTTTCTCAGATGTGAATGCGGCTACGGCGCGGGTGCTGAGCGCCAACGGCTGCGAGGTGGTGATTCCCCACGAGCAGGGGTGCTGCTCGGCCCTGCCCGCCCACCAGGGGCAAGAGGCCCAGGCCCAGGCGCTGGCCCGCCGCATGATCGACTGTTTTGAGGCCGCCGAGGTCGATTTTGTGGTGATCAACGCGGCGGGCTGCGGCCACACCCTGAAGGAATACCACCATATTTTGCAGGATGACCCGGAGTATTTTGAGCGGGCCAAAGCCTTCGTTGCCAAGGTGCGCGACGTGCAAGAATTTCTCGCCCAGGTGGGCCTGACCACACCGCTGCATCCCATCACGGAGGGCGACCTGCCCATCGTTTACCAAGACGCCTGCCACCTGCTCCACGGCCAAAAGATCAGCCTCCAGCCCCGGCAGCTGCTCGAGCAAATTCCCGGTGTCACCCTGCGGGAACCCCTCGACGCCGCCCTCTGCTGCGGCAGCGCCGGAGTCTACAACATGCTGCACCCCGAAGTAGCAGCAGAGCTAGGCCAGATGAAGGTGAGAAATCTGCTGAATACCGGGGCGGCCCTGGTGGCTTCCCCCAACCCCGGCTGCTCGCTGCAAATTCAGCAGCATATGGAAAAACAGGAGAAATCCATGCCCCTGTTTCACCCCATAGAGCTGCTCGACTGTTCCATTCGCGGCGTGCCCCTGCCCCTAGAGAAGCCGATGTAAACCGCAGCCTGGTCGAATGGCACTGGCGTAAGCTACGGATTGCTAAAAGCCTTGATTTATCCTAGGGTGAGCACCGCCAACCTTGTCAAGGTTGGGCAGATTTAGGGGACGATCCATCGGATTGGCCGCTGAGCCTTGGACTTCTAGTCCGAGGCTCAAAGCCGAAATCCTCTGAAGAGGATTGGGAGCCGAGTTCCCCAGTCTGCTTTAGCAGACTTTTGCTATGAGCCAGGGAGTTCACTCCCTGGTTGTTGTGGCCGGAGTCCCTAGCCCATAGATGGTTCGGAAATAGTTTGGTCGCCTTGACAGGGCTGGGTGGTCGCTGCCCACCAGCCTTAGGTTAGTGTCATTGCATCCAAGTCCAGCAGTGGCGTCTTGCTCGGGGAAAACTCTAGATCCCGAACTGGACTGGATAGGACTCGGCGGGGGTATCCTAGGATACTAGGCTCCACGCGCCTCAATAGTTCACCTCAATGGACAGAGGCAAGTCAGGCCATTCCCTTCGTTCTCCTGCCGCTATGACGCCTCTTTACACCCGCCGCACCCAGCTCAAAAATCAGCTGCTCCAGCAGATCGACGCTTTAGAAACAGAAGACGCGATTATGCCCGGTGAGCACCCGGATATCGACCAAATGATCTGCGAGCTAGAGTCGCTCACCCCCATTGACCAGCCCCTGCGGCCCGAGCACTGGCCGATGCTGTTGGGGTCCTGGGCTATGGTCTACGCCTCGCGGGGCACGGTGGTCACGCGAGGCATCAACCAACCGCTGCCTCTGCCCGTCGGCATTCAGCGGGTGTGGCAGCGGCTGAATGGCCCCGAGGGCAACGGCGCTGCCATCGGCAGTGAAAATGGCGCGGTGCTGTCGATCCCCTTCTTTGGTGAACTCACCGCCACGGTGCAGGGCATCTGGCAGCCCTACGAGGAAGGCGAGAGCGCTCGGGTGAGCTTTGGGGCGATCAGCGTGCAGGCCACCCGCATTCTCGGCATCGCCGGGCTGCACCTGCCCCAGATCACCGTACCGGTGCTGGAGTTTCTCCGCCAAGAAGCCCTGTGGATCACCTCGTACCTGGATGAAGATCTGCGGTTTGGGCGCGGGGCCACGGGCAACCTGTTTGTGTTTCGGCGGTAGCTAGCGATCGCGCGGCCGCCGCCGCCGCCCGGTTGGGCCTCGCTTCACGGCGATCGCCCACTTATCTACCATGGTGATCATGGCGGGCATGGCGGGTGAGCACTGGGCCTGCCAGCCCAGTTCTTCTACAACGGCGTTAAAGGTGCGGTTTTGGGTCATGCGGTAGGCGATTTCTTCGACCTCGGCCCAGGTCAAATCGCTCTCCACAAAGGCCTGAATGATCACGTTGAGCAGGTGCTGGTAGCGGTTGCCCTCCCGCTCGGTCATCATCGTGTGGGGAATGTCGAGCACCCGGTTGAACAGGATGTGCCAGCTGGTGGGCTGGTGCTTGAGGGCCGCCGCGAAGAAATGCTGGTGATCGGTATTGCTCACCGCGCGATCGCTCTCGCTGGAGATCGTGAACGTCGGGGCCACCGGAGCCTGCTTAACCCGCTGCTGGCAATACTGCCCCAGCTCTAGCACTGCCCGCAGGGCCGGGGTGGCAAAGCCGCTGTAGCCCAGGGCTGGCGTCGGATCGACCCGACCATCGGGGGCGGTCCACTCAAAGTAGGTATCTACTTTTTTGACAAATAGGTCAATCACCTTGCTGCTGGCGCTCAGGTAGGGGGCACAGAGCACGGCCCGGTCTACCTGGGCAGATTTCTCTAGGGCCAGCCACCCGGCCAGGGTGCCGCCGCCCGATAGCCCCACTACGGTCACCCGCCGCCCTAGTCGGCTGGCTAGGTTGAGCCACTGGGTGCCAAATTTTTGGTAGGTCTCAGGGTCGGTAGGCAGCGGCGGCGGGTGGTCTTTATCCCAGGTTCCGGCGCGGCCGTGACCGGGCAGCAGCGGGGCCACCACGTTGCACCCAGCCCGAAAAAAGTGCTGGCCGAGGGGCTTCATCTGGTGAGGGCCAGCGGTAAAACCGTGAAGCAACAAGCACGCTCGCTCGGTGGGCTGAGGGTGCAGCCAGACGCGGCTGTGTAGGGCCTCAGCCATCAGGCCGTAGCGGGCCTCTTGCTGTCTGATATCGTGCTCGAGCACGCGCTTGAGAGTGGAGTAGGCGACCATAGCGACCTGTAGAGCAACCTAGATCCGCCGCAGCAGGCTAGGCCCGTGGGTGTCGGTACCGCAGGTGGTCAGTAGCCCATGGTCTCGAGCCAGCTGCTCCACCGTGGGAGTATGGCGGGGGCAGGGGGTCCAATTTTCGGGGTTGGAGTAGGCGTAGTAGGTTTCAACGCCGTCGATACCCAACTCAGCCGCAACGGGCACTAGCCCCTGGGCCGAGGCTCGGTAGCGGGCGGGGTGAGCCAGCACTGCAATGCCCCCCGCCGCCTGAATCGCTGGAATCACAGCGGCGGCCAGCTTGTCATCGCCCCGGGGCGCATAGCCCTGGAGGTAAGGCTCAATAGCGCTGTGAGCCGGTGAAAAGCCGTAGCCCAAGATATGTACCTCGGTTTCAGCCAAGATAGAGGTGATCTCTACGCCGGTAAACAGCCGGGGCACGGCCCCTCCCTGCCGACGGCTGCGGAGGGAGGTGGGGTTGCGCCACTGCCAGTCTTCTAGCCAGGCTTTGGCTTGACGGTAGCCTCTGACGGTGTGGTGGTCGGTAATGGCAAAGGCCTGGAGACCGATCTCCACCACCTGCTCCATCAGGGCGGCGGGGGCGAGCTTGCCATCGGAGCAAGCGGTATGCATGTGAAAGTTGTAGGTGTAGGGGCAGCTGGTTGCATCGACAGCAGCAAAAATTTTCCTCAGCGATTCGGCATCCCCGGTGCGAGGGCGCTGGCTAATGGAGCTGAGATTGGGGGTGGCAACCATGAATCTGGGGAGTGAATTCTGCTTTTTACCTAGGGTTCTTTATTAAATATATAACTTCGACCCGTTGACTGAGGAAAAATATGTGCTGTAAACCGTCAATACTGACAAGACCTATTTCTTGAGCCGGCTAAGAAACGCCCTATGAATAGCGTAACGCTCGGCATCAGAGCGGCTAGAACCTGGGCTAATCAGGCGAAACATCAGCAGTAAACCTCATACCAGTCAAGAAGTAGAGTTTTGCCCGTAGAAAACTACGGATCCTGAGCTGAACTTGGTATGACATTTGATCAATTGTGCCCACCCTAGCGAAAATATTGCCCTTAGAGTGTTCGTCGGTGACCGATCGCAGCGATAGTGCGAGAAAAGTGTGGGAAAATTTTGGTCACTGCAATTGCCCCAGGCGGGCAGCCCGATGTATGGATGGCGATCGCCCCCCCGCTGCTCACAATCGCAACCTAGCTCACCCGGCCGAGATCTGGCGGCAGCCCCCCCAGCCCGCCACCGATCTCGCCCTCCGAGGCGCGCAATATATGGGGGTGCTCCGAGATCTGGCCGTGCAGCCCGAGTGGGTTAGCCTGGCCGAGGTGGCCGACCCGCCGGGGGCAGCCCTGCTGTGGATCGGGCAACACATTCACCGGGTCAACCAACGGCTGAACGATATTCTAGAGGATCTGCTGGATTGCTTTGAGCCAGCTCAGCGGCCTCAAGTGCAGATTTTTGCTGCCCCGATTGCACCCCGGGCGGGGGTCGACGGGTTTTGTAACCGGCGCACCGCTCCGATTACCCTGATGGTTGACCCAGGTCGCATTGTGCCCGCCGACTGGCCGGGGCTGGTGGCCCACGAGCTGGCCCACGGGGTGGTTGGTACGATGGCCCAGGAAGAGGGCCATGGGGATGAATTTGGGCGGGCGATCGCCCACCTGTGCCTGGCCCAAGATCTGCCCCTGCCGGCCCCCAACCTCAAGGCCGACGCCCTGCGCTACTGGCCCCCCTGCCGCCGCAACCCTCACTCCGAGGCCTTTTGGCTCGGTCAACTGCCCTCCGAAGAGTGGCTTTAGCCGCCTGGGGTTGACCTTTCGGGTTACCCCATTGAATGGGAGAATAGCCAAGACCAGACTTCTCAAGACAGGATTTTTGCAGACTATGAAACGTCTACTGGCCATGCTGGCGATCGCCCTGATGCTGTGGACTGTGGGCCTTGCCCCCGCCGAAGCCGCCATCCCCGACGATGTGCAAAAGCTGCTCGACACCAAAAAGTGCCAGGTGTGCATTCTCAACGATGCCGAGCTGAGCAACGCCGACCTGCACGGTGCCAATCTCAAAATTGCGGTGCTGACCGGGGCCAACCTGGCCGGGGCCGACCTGAGCAACACCAACCTCATGCTGACCGAGATGGAAGGGGTCAACCTGAGCGGAGCCATTTTGACCGATGCCCAAATGAACGGGGCCAACATGCCCGGCGCAAACCTCTCTGGGGCCGACCTGTCCAACGTTGAAATGACCCAGGCCAATCTCAGCGACGCCGACCTGTCTAACGCCAATCTCAGCGGCGCGGTGATGCTCAGCGTCATTCTTGGTACCGCCAACCTGGAGGGGGCCAACCTGGAGGGGGCCAACCTGCGCGGCACCAACCGCAGCATGGTGCGGTTTTGCAACACCACCATGCCCGACGGCCGCATTGAAAACCGCGACTGCTAGAGCACCGGTTCTATATTCGCTGCCCCTCGCTCGTTCCAATGCTCTGCATTGGAATGCTGATCGGCGGCTCTGCCTCCTCATACTAGATCCGCCTTGGCTAGCCCCGGTTGGGCTGGGCAAACGCCGTTTGCCCCTACGCAATCCGCCTGTTTAGAATCGGGGATAGGTGATTCGGATTTGGTATCAAAGGAGCGGCAGAGCCGCAAGACCAGTATGGCCAGGCGGAGCTAGAGCACCAGGGTGAAAGGTCTTCAAAGAAACCCGGTTTCTGGTTCAGAAGGCTAGTCATGCCGTTAGGGCAGCGACGAAGAAACCGGGTTTTTAGCCCCACTGCACCGAGGTTTTAGGCGCTGTCTTTGCCGTAGGCCTGCCACGACAGGTCAACCAGCCCGTTGACAATGGCGGCGGCGACGACGGCACTGCCCTTGCGGCCATCGATGCGCACGTGGGGCACCATGGTGTCTTGCAGGCGATCTTTCACCACGGCGGTGTCAATGAACCCAGCTGGGGTCGCCACCACCAGGGCCGGGCGTACCTTCTCAGCCTCAATCAAATCCACCAGAGTGGTCAGGGCGGCCTCAGAGGCACCGATCACAAAAATGCCCTCAGGATATCGCTGAGCCAAGGTTTCTACCCCCCAGGAGGCCTGGCTCTTGCCCTTCTGGGGCCGGGTTAGGGCATCCATGCTGCAATAGACTGGGTTGGCAAAGGTGTGCTGAATGCAGGGGGTGATGCCCACCTGCACCATGGGCACATCGACAATGATGGTGGTGCGGGCGGCTAGGGCGGCTGCACCCGATTGCAGCGCCTGGTCAGAAAAGTGAATGTGGTCTTTAAAGTCAAAGTCGGCGGTGGCATAGATCACCCGGCGTACGATTTCGTACTCCGAGGGCGAGAAGCTGTGATCGCCAATTTCGGAGTCAATGACTCGCAGGCTCTGGGCATCGGTCACATGCCATTCCATAGCATTAGCAAAAATGGGGTCAGATGGATGGGCTAAGTGTATCCAGCTGTGGGGTGTAGTGCAATGGGGGTGGGTGGGTGGGTGAGTAGGTGAGTGGATGGGTAGATGGGTGGGTGAGTGGATGGGGGCGGGTGGATGAGTGGGTAGATGGGTGAACTGCAAAGTCCTACTTACTCCCTAAGCACCTGTAACGATGGTGCGAATGGCCTGCACGAGCTGATCGCACTGGTCGGCGTCAATCCAGTAGTGGGTGACGGCGCGGAGGGTGCGATCGCCGTAGCCGCCAATGTACAGACCGTAATCAATCTTGAGGGTTTTGACCAGCTGGGCGGGGGTTAAGTCTAGGTTCTGCTCCAGGTCAAAAAACACCATGTTGGTTTCGACCACCTGGGGATCAATGGTGATGCCGGGGATGGTGGCTAGCCCCTGGGCCAGGACCTGGGCGTTGTCGTGGTCGGCTTGCAGCCGCTGGGTCATGGTTTTGAGGGCGATAATGCCAGCCGCTGCCAGCCCCCCGGCCTGGCGCATGCCGCCGCCCAGCAGCTTGCGGTGGCGGCGAGCCTGGTGAATGAATGCTTCGCTGCCCACCAGCATAGAACCCACCGGGGCGCAGAGCCCTTTGCTGAGGCAGACACTGACTGAGTCAACCTGGGCGGTGATGGCGGTGGGGTCGATGCCCAGAGCGGTTGCCGCGTTAAACAACCGCGCCCCGTCTAGGTGAATTTTGAGATCGTGGGCCTGGGCTACGGCGCTGACTGCTGCAAAGTAGTCTGGCTCAATGGCCGCACCGTGGTTGCCGCCGGAGCTGTTCTCTAGCAAGATCAGGCGGCTGTGGGGCAGGTGCGGGTTGTCAGGCCGAATCGCCGCTTTGATCTGATCGACGGCCATGCGGCCCCGGCTGTCGGTGGGGAGTGGCCGGGTGGTCATGCCGCCCAGCACGGCGATGCCCCCGGCCTCCCAGCAGAAGGTGTGGGCATCTTCGCCGAGAATGACCTCGTCGCCGCGCTGGGCGTGGGTGAGGGCGGCAATCAGGTTGCCCTGGGTGCCGCTGGTGACAAATAGCCCCGCCTCCTTGCCCAATAGGCTGGCCGCCAAGGACTCCAGTTCGTTGACGGTGGGGTCTTCGCCGTAGACATCATCGCCCAGCTCGGCGGTGGCTATGGCCTCGACCATGGCCGGGGTGGGCCAGGTGACGGTGTCGGAGCGGAAGTCGGTGGCGGGGTGGATGGTGGACATGGGGAGGGGGTGGGTGGATGGGTAGGTGGGTGGGTGAGTGGATGGGTGGATGGGTGGATGAGTGGGTGGGTAGGTGGGTAGGGGTGGGGCTGGGAGCTAGTCGGGGGGAAAGGTCGCGATGACTCGGCCTGGGCTAGTGAAGGACATGCCCTGCTGGGAGGCGGTGCTGATCATTACCGCTTCAATGATCGGCTCGCTGACGGGGGCGGCAGATTGCCATTCAACGATGAAGTTAGCCCCGACGCCGCCGGTGAGATTGGTGCGATCAACCACTACTTCTGTGGAGGCTAGGGGGCCGAGCTGAATCGGCTGGTCGAGGTAGGTCATGACGCGATCGCCCCCGGAGTTGTAGTAGTCGATCACATTTACCACAATGGCCTGCGACCGATCGGTATTCCGCAGGCTGAGGGTAGTTGTGAGCTGAAAGGCGCGGTTTGAATCTGAGTCAAAGATTTCAGAATAGACTGGCACGTAGACCGTTTGCCCCTGCACTACGAAATCGGGGGCGGCGGCTAAGACGGTGATGCCGGGGCGTTCGCGAAGCGTCCCCTTGGGGGAATTGCTAAACCGCTCTTGGGCCGACTGGCTGGGGGTAGGGCTGTTGGTTGGGGCCACGGCGGCGCAGGCCGACAGTGGGCCGAGGAGCAATACCACCAGGGCCACTTTAAAATTCGCCATCTGACCAACCTCCCCAAGACTGCTATTCAGTGTAGTGGGGCCGGGCCGGGAAGAATGCTCAGGGGGCTACGGGGCTAATGCTGGCTGCGCCGCGCCGCAGCGGTTTGAAAGGCCTGGCAGTACTGGCGATAGCCGCCCGGAAACACCAGGTTGAGGGTCAGAGGATCGGCGCTGTCGCGGGCGTCGCCGGGGCCTTGGGTAACGATGGTTTTGCCGTTGTGGTCTGCGAGCTTGATGGCCTGGCGGTTTTTGAGCTCGCCACCGCTGCTGTCGATGTAGGTGACCACGTTGCCCCGGTCGAATTGCTGACCGATGGCCTGGATTAGGTGCAGAAAGTTGCGATCGCTGCCCCCCCGCTTCGCCACTGGCTCGCCGTCCTCTGTCACCACCACGCTGGTCACCGTGTCGCCCACGCCCACCAGGGTGGGCATCAGGGCCGGGTCAAAGTTCTGCTCGACCAGCTTTAGCAGCTCGGCATGGCTGTGGGGTGCCTGGCGCACGCTAAAGTCTTCACCCAGGGGAAATTCTCCCGTTCTCTCGGCGTAGTAGCGGTTTAAAAGGGCCAGCACCCCCGCCTCTTTGATCGCCCCCCGCAGCATGAACTGAAAGTCGGTGGTGCCCGACTCGTCGCCCTGGCCAAACCAGATAATCTCTTTACCGTCGGGGCCGCGCCCGTGGTTGGGGGCGTAGTGGACAAAGAACGACCCTTCTAGACCCTGGCGGGCGGCATCGCGCAGCAGATCGTCCACCAGCGTCTGCATCGCGTACTGGAGATCGGTATACACCTCTCGCTGGTGGTGGAGCAGATTGTGCAGGGTGTTGAGGTTGGCCGTCGGCGAGGCAATATTGTCTAAAACCGTGGCCTGAATGGCCTGCTCCAGGTTGAACCCGTCACTGTGCCTCAGCCGCCGCTGCAAAAATTGCCGCAGGTGAACGCCCATTTTCTCAGGCACCGCCGCCAAAAAAGCCAGCTCGGCCTCACTCACCCCCGGATGGCTGACCTCGCCAGCACGGGTTTGCCACTGCACCCCCCCCGCCGCCAGCCCCGGCAGGTAGTAGCGCCCCGCCTGGGCCAGGTCGGCTCCCCCCAGGGCGCGTTCGACAATGCCGTTGATGCCCCGTTTGCCGGTGTGCTCGCCATTGGTGAGCACGTAGAAATGCCCCTCAAAGGCCTGGGTGGCTTTGACGTAATCTAGCTCAATCGCCCGATCTAGCGGGTCTTTGACCAGCCCCATGCACACCCCATCCAGGTCTTGGATGATCAGCAGATTTTCGGTGGTGGCCAGCAGGTCAACCCAGGCGGCGTGGTCAAGGGAGTAGATCTGCTGGTGCAGCAAAGGGGAAGCTAAAGAAGACATTAAAAGAGCCAGAATACCAACGGAGCAAGCAGCCAAACCTTACCAGCCTTTCGCCCAATCGACACCTACCCAGCGGCAGAAATCTATTCCCTAAAGCCAGCCCCTCAGCCAGTAAATCACGATGCCCAGATATTCTTTCAGGGCGCGGGTGAGGTAGTGCAGGTTTTCGGTTTGGGGCACCAGGCTGAGGGTGCGGCCCTGCCAGGTGTGGCTGTCTGCGTTGAGGGGGTCGCGCACCACGTGAAAGTCGGTGGGGGCTGGGGTGGCCTCAAAGCCCTGCTTGGTGAAAATCGCCAGCGATCGCGGCATGTGCAGGGCAGAGGTCACCAGCAAAATTTGCTCAATCCCTCGCTCCGCCAGCAGGGCCTTGGTGTAGGCCGCATTCTCAAAGGTGTTGAGCGAGGCTGGCTCCAGCAAAATGGCGCTGGCTGGCACCCCCAGCGCCTCGGCCAGCTCGGCCATATCGGCGGCCTCCGAGCGAGTCTGGCCCTGGCCCCAGGTAATCCGCCCACCGCTCAACACCAGCAGCGGCGCTTTGCCCGCCAGGTACAGCCGCGCCCCGTGCAGCACCCGATCGCCCTCTTCGGCCACCTCAATCCACGGGCGCGGCGGCAGCTGGGGCCGAATCGCCCCTCCCAACACTACGATCGCCTCCGCCTCGGGCAGATCTAGGCTGTCTGGGTAGTGCCACTCCAGCGATCGCATCACCCCCGTGGCCACCCAGCTATTGCTGCTCACCAGAAGAAGTATTAGGGCCAGGGCGATCGCCCCCGCCGCCCACCGAGGCCGTCGCCTGACCAAAACCAACGCTAGCCCCAGCAGCACACAGACCAACCCCAGGGGATAGATCAGCAGCGGCAACAGCTTCGACAAGAATAAAAACATTAGGGCAAAATTATCAGGGCAAAACCATCAGGACTGGTCGTGCTTCAGCAGGGTGCGCATTTCGTTGAGCAGCGTTTCTTGCTCGCTTTGCAGCGCCTGGAGCCGAACCATGATTTCACCGAGGCGATCGCCCTCATCCCCAGGCCCGGCGGGCTTAGCCCAGCGCCGCACCAGCAGCCCAGACACCGCCGCAAAAATCCAGCCGCTGAGCCGAAAGGGCAGCTTCACTAGCGACAGCCAAAAGCCCTCGGTCAGACGGGCGATCGCGCTCCACAGCCCCGCAAACAGCAGCAGCAAGACCACCGCCAGGGCGATCGCCCACAGGGGATGCCCCACCAGCCAGCCCATCACCGGGTGCTCCGCCAGCCAGCCCTGCACCGGCCCCAGCAGCACCGACTGCACCGCCTCGGCCCAAGAGTTCGTAAACGTATCCGTCCAAATCCCCATCATCCTGCCCGCCCAGTATTCACCCACCTAGTTCCGGTGAACACAACCCATCCACCCATCCACCCATCCACCCCTTCACCCACTCCCCCTACGGCTCCACCACCTCCGGCGTCACCTCCTCCGGCGCCTCCGGCACCTCCGGCACCCGACTGGCCAACCACCACCAGCCCAGCAGCCCCACCAGCAGGGCCGACCCCGACACCGCCAGCAGCCACCGAGGCACACCGCGGGGCGGTTTGGTCGCCGCCGGGGTAGAGACATCCTCGTCCTGGGGCAGGCTTTCGCCGTAGAGCTTGGCTCCGGCGGGGATCGCCGTCTCCTGCTGGGCACCGACGCCAACGGGGGTTTCCCCGGCGGCCTGGGCCTGGGCCAACAGCTTGTGCTGCATCAGCACCACGGCGGTGTTGTCGTGGCCATTTTTCTGGTTGGCCAACTCCACCCACGAGGCCACCGCCGAGTCGAGGGTGACAATGTCTTTGATAATCAGGCCAATGTAGTTGGCCCAGGCATCTTCAATCCGGTAGTTGTCGCTGAGGCCGTCAGAACACAGCAGCAAAATACCCGTCTCGTCAAAAATAAATCGCTGAATGTGGGGCGTCAGGTGGTCGCCGCTGCGGGTGCCAATCGCCTGGGTCAGCGCCCCGGCATCGCTGCGCTCTAGGGCCACGGGCCAGGTTTGGCGACCGGCCATCACCTCGCGCCCGGCGATGTCGTCGTCGACCGTGAGGGCGTGGCAGTAGTCGGGGGTGATCCAGTAGGCGCGGCTGTCGCCCACGTGGGCCAGGTAGACCTCGTTGACCCGCTCCCAGCCGTCGTCGGTTTGCACCCGCTGGGGCAACACCACCGCCATCACCAGGGTGGTGCCCATGCGCTGGCGACCCACCCAGCCGTGGTTGTCGTTTTGAAAGTTGATCAGCTCGTTGACGATGCGAATCACCGCCTCGATCTGCTGCGCGATCACCTGGGGCGGCAGCCCCCGCAGCTCGTTTTGGGTCTCGGCCAGCAGCGCCTGGAGCTGAATTTGCAGCGACTGCACCGCCAGCTGACTGGCCACCTCGCCGCCGTCGTGGCCGCCGACCCCGTCGCACACCATCGCCACCTGTAGCCCGCCGTCGGGCTGGGTACCCATCGGCCAGCAGGCATCTTCGTTGCGGGGCTGGGTTGGCCCCTGGGCGGTGGCTCCAGACAGGGCTATGCGGGTTGAAACCGTAGCCGCCTGGCTGAGCAGAATTTGGTTGAGTTCGAGGGCCAGGGTGTCGGGGTCGATGTCGTTGGCGTCGAGTTTGTTGACCAGCAACCGCAGCGGTTCAGACACTGAGCGGTGCAGGGGGGAGAGCAGCGATCGCCACAGCTCTGCCAAATCTGCCAGGGTCGGCGGCTCTGGCTCCGGTCGCAGTTCTACCAGGCGCAGCCGCCAGCCATCTACCCGCAGATTGCCGGAGAGCAGCAGACTACCGGCTAGCTCCAGCTCCATCAACGTCTCCCACAGTTCCCACAGCTGCCAGAGCCAGTTGGCCTGGCGCAGGGGCGACGCGCTAAACAATCCTGCCGCTAAATCCGGCAGCAGCTCCCCCGCCTGGGGGTGAATCGGAGCATTCTCCAGCAGCAGAACGGGGGCCGCCCCGGTGCGCTCCAGCACGCTGTACAGCCCTGGCACATGGAGGCGGTGGGCATGGGCCTTCAGGTAAGGCATCGCCTCCGGCGGAAATGTGTCTGGGGCGCTAGGGCGCTGGTCAGGTTGAGTATCCAACCAAACGTGGGGGGCTACCACGCGATAGCGCTGGCCCACCAGTTCATCGATGGGCAGGGTCTCAAGGTCTGTCCCCACGGCCCAGAGGTAGGGTTTATAGCGAGATGGTCGGCGCTCAACACGGTTCATAGGGGTTATCGGCACAGGTTAACAGCCGCAGAATCTCTTAAGACAATGTAATCAGCCCCCCCAGGGGTTGCCCCTAAAAGATAGATTAATCCTATGAGGATAGCGAAACTTTCTGATGGGCAATCTATGATCGGGATCTACCGACCGGGCCTAGTCTCATGCCAGCGCCTCCGTTGCTCTCCTAGGTTGCTATGAACTATCCCTTGTTTTGGGCCATTCTTGGGGCTGTTTTCTGCTTCATGGAGCTGTTTTTGCCCACGGGGTTTGTCGAGTCGACCCTGGGCCTGAGCGCCTTTGTGGTGGCCCTATTCGCCCTGGCTGTGCCCTCCTTTAGCCTCCAGATAGTGCTGTGGGTGGCGTTGTCGCTGGTGTTTATCTTCTCGCTGCGGCGGTTTGTGCCCAAGCGCACCCCCTACAGCCTGCAAGAGTCGACCGAGGCCCGCACCCTCACCGCCATTGCCCCTGGGCAGACGGGGCGCGTCATCTACGAAGGCAACTCCTGGCAGGCCCGCTGCGACGATGAAACCATGACCGTTGGGGCCGATCAGCTGGTGGTGGTGGTGCGGCGCAAAGGCAACACTCTGTTTGTGATGCCAGAGAGTGCGCTGAGGGCCTAAGGGGCAATCTACTGCTATCAAGGCTGAATCGTCAGCTTGAACGATTACCACAAACCCTTTGAGGATCTAAAATCTATGGGCGGCTTATTTGGCTTTTTAATTGTGCTGTTTTTTGGCGGCTCCATCGCTGTCAACTCGGTCAAAATCATCAACCAAAGCGATGAGGCTCTGGTCGAAACCCTGGGCAAATACAACGGCAAAAAACTCACCCCCGGCCTCAATTTTTTAATCCCGTTTCTCGACAAGGTGGTGTTTAGGCAAACCATTCGAGAACGGGTGCTCGATATTCCCCCCCAGCAGTGCATCACCCGCGACAACGTCTCCATCAGCGTCGATGCGGTGGTCTACTGGCGCATCGTCGATATGGAGAAGGCCTACTACAAGGTTGAGAACCTCCAGGCGGCCATGGTCAACCTGGTGCTCACCCAAATTCGTTCTGAGATGGGCCTGCTGGAGCTAGATCAAACCTTTACCGCCCGCTCTGAAATCAACGAGTTGCTGCTGCGGGAGCTAGATATTTCCACCGACCCCTGGGGGGTGAAGGTGACTCGGGTTGAGCTGCGCGACATTGTGCCCTCTAAAGCAGTACAAGACTCGATGGAGCTGCAAATGGCCGCCGAGCGCAAAAAGCGGGCTGCCGTGCTGACCTCTGAAGGGGAGCGCGAGTCAGCGGTCAACACCGCTAAAGGCCGAGCCGAATCGGCAGTGCTCGACGCCGAAGCTCGCCAGAAGGCGGCACTCTTAGATGCCGAGGCTCAGCAAAAAACCATCGTGCTGCGCGCCCAGGCTCTGCGGCAAGAGCAAATTCTCCAGGCCCAGGGTACCGCCGAAGCCATGCAGGTGATCGCCAAAACCCTGACCAGTGACCCCGGCATGCGGGAAGCGCTGCAATTTATCATTGCCCAGCACTACCTGGAAATGGGGCTGAAGATTGGCAGCAGCGACAGCAGCAAGGTGATGTTTATGGATCCTAAGAGCATTCCGGCTACGCTAGAGGGAATGCGGGCGATCATGGGCGGGGATCGAGTCTAAATGCCCCTGTCTGGGGCAGCTTCAGCCGACTCCCGGAGGAGCCTATACCAATCATCCCTACCGCCAAGATGACATCCCAAAGGATGAAAATCGTAGGGTGCATCGCTGCGCCGATGCACCCCCGCAGGGTTCATTTTTACAGCAAATCCGAGTCCCATAACCCCAATTCCCAAAAGGCCAAACCGTAGGGGCGTAAGTCAGATGGTGGGCAGTGCCCACCCTACGGTAGCTACAGTCACTGGATAAAACGGGGATCTTCTTTTTTAGAAATCTCCTCAGCACCTCAGCCGCCGGTAGATTCGTCGAGGGCGGCGACCACCTGGTCGTAGATTTCGCGGGCGTGGTCGGGGCTGGTGCCAATGCAGGTGAGGCCGACTTTGCCGTACTCCGACAGGCTGCCCATCAGGTGAAAGGCGGCCCCAACACCGCTGATGGAGTTGAAGTGCAGCTGTTTGGTGACGATGATATCCATCAGGTCGCTAGGCAGCAGCCCCCGGTAGTGGGGCTTTTGCAGGTTGTCGGAGGCACGGTAGTAGCGCACCTGCTCTTGCTTGGTGTAAAACAGCCCGTCGGCCTGGTGAAAGCGCCCTTCGGTGAGCATTTTCATCGCCATCAGGGGGTGGGTGGTGCCGCCCTTGCGCAGGTTAATTTCGATCGCCTGGAGATCCCACTCGGGGGCGATGGGGTCGCCCTTGGCCACGGCAATGAAGTCGACACCGTAGCGCTCCAGCGCCCCCTGGCGGGCCAGTTCTTCGCCAATACGCTGGCCCATCTCTTGAATTTCGAGGCGGTAGTCGGGCCGGGCCGGGAAGGAGCAGCCGAGAAAGATTTGCCCGTCGGGGCCGCCCAGCTCCTGGTCGTGGGTGGAGAGAATTTCAACCTTCCCCAGGGGGGTGATGCGGCCCTGCACGCTGGGGGATTCTTTGTGGTCGCCCTCCACAAAGGCCTCGGCGATCGCCCCCAGCACCGGTATTTTGGCCGAGAAGTGCTCCCAGGTTTCGGTGTCGCACTGAAAGCTGAGCTGGGAGAAGGCCATGGCGATCGCCTGAACGCGATCGCCATGCTCCGCCTGCCCCGGTGCCACCGCCGACAATTTCCGCAGATCTAAAATCGCGTTGCCTTCTCCCGAAAAGCCCTCGTTGAGCTTGATCACAATGCGCCGCAGACTGGGATCTTGCCCCCACACCTCGGCGGTGGCCGCCGCCAGGGCCTGCTGGTCAAACACCAGCTCGCTGCCGATCGGGTGGGGAATGCCGCAGCGCTGAAAAATTTCGCGGCTGCCGCTCTTGGTGCCCCAGTACAGCAAGTCGGGGTCGAGGGCCAGCAGGGGTAGACCCAGGGCCATAGACAGATCGCGCTCCCAGGCGGTGGAGTTGTAGCAGGTCACGTAGGCCCGCTCGGGGTCTACGGCCTTACGAATGCGCTCTAGCAACCGGGGGCGTTCTAGCAGCTTTTGGCTCAGCGGCTTGCGGGAGCTGTCGTAGGCCGCAAATAGGGTCAGCCGCGCCCGCGCGTGGGAGCTGGGGATGCCCGGCAGCAGCTCCAGGTAGTAGTCAACAATACTGGGGTGCAGCGGCTGGGAGGTGACGTAGACCAGGCGCGTATTGGGGTTGCGCAACCGAATCAGCGAAAACAGCAGCCGCTCTTCGTAGTGGTTGACCCCTTCGATCTTTTGCAGCTCTTCTTGGTCAAGGCTGAGGGAGGGCACCACCACAATGTGCCGTTCCTGGGTGTCAAACTCGTCGGTGGACACCCAGCGATCGCGCAGTAACAGCTGGAGCCTCTGAAAATCACTAGATACTTCAGCTGCCGGGGCGTTTGTCAATTCTGTGGCCGTAGTCGCCTCTTTTGCCATCACCATGCTGACCACCTCCCGAGATCGCCAAACTATTCTTGAAACGGGGTCTTGAAACGGGGTCTTGAAACGGGGTCTTGAAACGGGGTCTTGAAATGTGGCCCTGGAATGTGGCCTTGAGATGACCCGAGTATACGTCTACTGAGAGATAAACCCCGTCGCCAGCAGGGGCAGCAAAAGCAGGGCGGTCAAAATCACCATCAGGGTGGGCACGTCGATGTTGAGCAAGTTTTTCTCTACGGCCTTTTTTCCTGGGGCCGAGTGCTTGCGCTGGGGTGAGTTGGGGTCAGTCATAGGGGTTAGACCACGCCGGTTAATGTACCTGAGTTTAACTCTAGGGTATCACCCACCGCATCGCCCGTATGGTATGCCGCTAGCAGCACATCGCTGGTTTTTCCCCAGGCAATTTCTCCCCGGTGGCTGAGGGCGATCGCCCCAAAGTCTCGTCTATTCGCCGTCGCTTCCGCAAACGATTTCTCAAAGGCGGCGGCGATACTGAGGCCATCGGTCACCCGCACCACCAGGCGGGCCGCCAGGCATTCGTCGAGAATGTCTTCGCCAATGCCCGTGCAGCTCACCGCCGCAAAGGCGTTGGCGTAGTTGCCCGCCGGGGTCGCCGAGTCGCTCACCCGGCCCAGGCGTTCTAGCCCCTTGCCCCCGGTTGAGGTGCCCACCGCCAGATGGCCATCCATATCGAGCACCACTACCCCAATGGTGCCGCGCCGACTTTCGAGGTCTGCGGGGGCATCGACGGTTTCTGCGACCACCCCCGCCATCGGGCTTTGAAAGTTGTTGGCCCGTTCCCGCAGCCATTCTTGCAGGCGCAGGTCGGTGATCGGGTCAAAGGGTGCCAGGGCCATCTCTCGGGCTAGCTCGGCCGCACCAAAGTCAGAGAGGACGCGATCGGGGGCGGGTTGGAGGTAGGCCGCCAGGTCAATGGGGTGCCGCACCCGCGACACGTTGATAATGCCGCTAAACCGCTGGGTGCCGCCATCCATCAGCCCCGCACTCATGCGCACCTGGCCATCCGATTGCAGCACCGACCCGTACCCCGCGTTAAAGTGAGGTGAATCTTCCATTAGCTGGCAGCCCAACACCACGCAGTCGCGGGCGCTGGCTCCAGCCTCGGCCTTTTGGTAAACCTGGTTGACAATGCCGTGCAGATCTTCCCGCAGGGTCACCAGCCGTTCTTTGTGGCCCACGGAGCTACCGGCTCCGCCGTGGATGATTACCTTGGGTAAAGCCTGGGTCATGGTCGCCGTCCTGAAGAATGCTTCCCTATCTTAAGGGGTTGGTTGCCGTGCAGCTGTAGCCTAGGCGATCAGTCGGGGCGATCGCCCCGCTACTCCAATTCCCTGGGTTCACCGGGGTTAAACGTTTCCCCAAAACTTCAATTACCGACGGCGGCGGCAGCGATCACTGCAATATTTCACCTCATCCCAGCAGTCGGCCCACTTTTTGCGCCAGGTAAACGGGCGCTGGCACACAGTGCACACCTTGGTTGGCAGGTCGGCCTTAGCCCGCTGCTTTGGCACCTACGCCTCCTCGCTCCAGGCGGGGTGAGTCAGCAGCGCCGACATCATCCGCACGCCACGCAGCTGGTTTGACAGGGGCAGGTGGCCGTCGGGGGCGCTCAAATCCCAAATAAAGCCGCCGGGGTAGCGGGTCCAAATGTTGTCGTCTTTCCAGGCAATGCGCGGCCAAAATTTATCCCAGTTTTGGCCCAGGCTGAGCCACAGACGGCGCTGCACCGAAAAGCCAAACTTGCCCTCAGAGTAGATCAGCCACAGCCGATCAATGGTCTGCAAATCGACTACCGGAAACTGCTCGACCTCGGTGAAGTAAACCCACTTGCGCTTCATCGCCGTTGGCCCGGCCAGCTCACATAGCTTAGCCAGCGTCAGCCGGTCGGCCTCTTCAAAATCTTGTTCAATCAGCAGACGTTGCAGGGGTTCATAGTCAACCCCCAATTCTGACGGCATTTCTAGCCGCCCCTGGGGCCAGCGCTGGGTCAAAAACTCCTGCAGGCTATCCTGCTGCGTGGCGTAGATCACCTGAAAAATTTTGCCGTCTAGCACCGTGGCCCGCTCGTCTTTGCGATCGGCCAGGGTGCTGGTCAAAACCTCGATACCCTCTTGCCCTAAGGCCAACAGCTCATGCACCGCCGAAAGCTGCTTTTTGAGCGAGTCGCCCTGCAGCTGTGAACGCAAATTCACCAATGTGTCGCCGTCCGAAACCATAGCTACCGCATGAGAGAGCCCGCTTCCAATGATAGAACGTCTTGGGTAGCGAGGTGAAGTGGGTGGGTGGGTGGGTGAGTGGGTGAGTGAGTGAGCGCACCTACCCACTCACCTACTCACCCACCCATCTACCCCCTCCCCGACTCCTCCGGCATGCGATACCCCTGCTCATAGGCAAAGCGCACGATCTGCGAGCGGTTCTCTAGGCTGAGCTTGGTCAGCATGTTGCTGAGGTGGGTTTGCACCGTGCGGGGGCTGAGGAACAGGTGCTCGCCGATCTGTTTATTGGTGTAGCCCTGCACCACTTCCCAAAACACGCGCTCTTCGGCGGGGGTGAGGGGTAGAGGGGCGGGGCTGGCGGGAGGATGTCCGGCCATGCGCTCGAGGGCGCTGTGGAGGCGCTGCGATCGCGCGATCGCCCCTTTCACCTTGGCAATCAGCTCGTGGGCTGAGAACGGCTTCACCAAGTAGTCATCGGCCCCGATCAGATGGCCCTGCACCCGGTTGTTCAGCTCCCCCAGGCTAGAGAGAAAGATAAACGGCACTATTTCCCCTGCGGGGCTAGCGCGCAGCTGGTGGCAAAATTCAAACCCGTCCATGCCCGGCATCACCACATCTGACACCACCACATCGGCAGGCTGGGCACGGAGCAAGTCTAGCGCCTCTTGGCCAGAGGTAGCGGTCATCACCTCAAAGCCCTGGGCTTGCAGCCGCCGCGTCAACGCCATCTGCAAAATGAGGTCGTCATCAACAATCAAAACAGTATTCATGGCGTCAAGATTCCAACAGAACGTCAGAGGGGAGTAAGGGGTTTAGGGGTTCACGGGTCAAAGACCAAGGGCAGAGACCAGGGGCTGAGAATAAACGAGGGGCGGCGGTGGCCAACTCAAGGCAAGGCATCCTGAAGCGCGATCTCGAAATAGGGCCAACTCCTTGTCCGGCATGGGTTAGGGGGCTATGGCCAGGCCGAGTTTTGAGGCCCAGCCCCAAATCGTTCTTAAACGAGCAAAAAACTGGGGTAAAGCGCATTAGACTATGGGATGTTTTGTCGTTTGCGGGCAATTTGCGATGTACGAACGGATCACTCCCCCGGCAGTAGGCGAACGCATCACCTTCAAAGATGGCGAACCCGTCGTGCCAGATACGCCTATCATTCCCTACATCCGTGGCGATGGAACGGGAGTAGATATCTGGCCTGCCGCCCAGCGAGTTTTTGATGCGGCGGTGGCCGCGGCCTACGGCGGCAAGCGCGCAATTGTCTGGTTTCGGGTCTACGCGGGCGACGAAGCCTGTGAACAGTACGGCACCTACCAGTACTTGCCCGACGACACCCTCAAAGCCATTGAAGAATACGGCATCGCCATCAAAGGCCCCCTGACCACCCCCGTGGGCGGCGGCATTCGCTCGCTCAATGTGGCCCTGCGGCAGATCAACGACCTCTACGCCTGCGTGCGCCCCTGCAAGTACTACGCGGGCACCCCTTCGCCCCACCGCACCCCCGAAAAGCTCGACGTTATTATCTATAGAGAGAATACCGAAGATATCTACCTGGGCATCGAGTGGAAGCAGGGCGACCCGCTCTGCGATCAGCTGATCAAATACCTCAACACCGAGCTGATCCCCGCCACGCCTGAGCACGGCAAGAAACAAATTCCCCTCGACGCGGGCATTGGCATCAAGCCGATTAGCAAAACCGGCAGCCAGCGGCTGGTGCGCCGGGCTATGAAGCATGCCCTGCGCCTGCCCAAAGACAAGCAGCAGGTCACCCTGGTGCATAAGGGCAACATCATGAAGTACACCGAGGGTGCCTTCCGCGACTGGGGCTACGAGCTGGCCACCAGCGAGTTTCGCGCCGATTGCGTCACCGAGCGCGAGTCGTGGATTTTGGCCAACAAAGAAGCCAACCCCGATATCACCACCGAAGACAATGCCCGCCAGATCGAGCCGGGCTACGACGCCCTCACCCCAGAGAAAAAAGCCGCCATCTGCACTGAGGTCGAAGGTATTCTCGCCGCCATCTGGGACAGCCATGGCAGCGGCCAGTGGAAGGATAAGGTGATGGTGAACGATCGCATCGCCGACAGCATTTTCCAGCAGATCCAAACCCGGCCCGACGAGTACTCGATTCTGGCCACCATGAACCTGAATGGCGACTATTTATCGGACGCGGCGGCGGCGATTGTCGGCGGTCTGGGCATGGGGCCAGGGGCCAACATCGGTGACACCTGCGCCATTTTTGAGGCTACCCACGGCACCGCCCCCAAGCACGCTGGCCTCGACCGCATCAACCCCGGCTCGGTGATTCTCTCCGGCGTGATGATGCTGGAGTACATGGGCTGGCAAGAGGCGGCGGATTTGATCAAGAAAGGCATTGGGGCGGCGATCGCCGCCCGTGAAGTCACCTACGACCTGGCCCGGATGATGGAGCCGCCGGTCAACCCGCCGCTGAAGTGCTCGGAGTTTGCCGAGGCGATCGTCAAACACTTCGACGATTAGAGAAAGGGTGCACGGTTTGCGGTGCACGGTTGAAGGCAACGCCGAGCACCTTAAACCTTGAACCTTGAACCCTCTTCCCCCAATACCGCCAACCCCGCCCCCAGGGCCTCGGCCAAGGTGCCCACCAGCCGATACAGCGCCACCGCGCTGAGAATGACACCTGCCGAGAGCGCATCTTGCAGCAGGGTGACGGCGATCGCCTCAAACACCCCCAGCCCCCCCGGCGCGCCGGGGATCACCAGCCCCGCCAGCCAGGCCAGGCTAAACAGGCTCACCACCGAGAGCCACTGACTCGCGGGCAGCGGGCTGACGGCGCTGATTACCAGGGCAAAGCCAAGGCCCTTGAGCAGCACAAAGCCCATTTCTCCCACCAGGGGTTTGAGGGGGTAGCGGTGCAGAGCGGCCTGGGGCAGCGGTTCATCGAGATCGTCTTTTTTTAGATCATGCTTGGCCTTGGCCTGGCCCAGGCGGTTCATCACCGGGTTGAGCCAGCGGGGGTGAATCGCCCCCAGGGCCAGCCCCAGCAGCAAAATTTGCCCCGGCCAGTAGCGGGTAGGGCTAGCCAACCCCAGCAGCAGGGCTGCATTGGCCATCAGCAGCGGTTCTAGCACCACGCCGACAATGGCAGGCCCTTTGGCCACACCGCGATCGCCCAGGGCCCGCACCCGGCCATAGAAATGCCAGACATTGCCCGGCAGGTATTTCAGCAGATTGGTTTTGAGATAGACGGGCATGCTCCAGGTGCCGCCCACGGGCTGCTGCAGCGCCTGCAAAATCCAGCTCCACACCCAGCCTGCCCAGCCGTGGGCCAGCAGACTGACGGTGGTGGCCAGCAGCAGCAGCCAAAGTCCCTGCGATCGCAGCCGAATAGCGACCACCTCGGCCCAGTGGCCCGCCAGGGTGTGGGCCAGAAATGCGATTGCCGCCGCGACAATCACCCAGCGCAGGTAACGTTTCAGCAAAACTCTAACCAGGCTCCTACTGTGATACCCTAGAAAAGTTGTCTAATTAAATCGCACATTCGAATTTTCGGGTCTCCCCCTAATTTTTTTTGGGGAGCACGTTCGAATGGAGGATTAACCCGAAAGGAGTCAAAACCAAATGCCCGTTATTACTCTATCCGAGCTACTGGAGTCTGGGGTTCACTTCGGCCACCAAACTCGCCGCTGGAACCCGAAGATGGATCAATACATCTTCACCTCCCGCAACGGCGTTCACATCATTGACCTGGTGCAGACCGCCCAGCTGATGGAAGAAGCCTACAAATTTGTCCGCACCGCCGCCGAGCAGGGGCAAAAGTTTCTGTTCATTGGCACCAAGCGCCAGGCCGCTGGCATTGTGGCCCAAGAGTCGGCCCGCTGCGGCTCTCACTACGTTAACCAGCGCTGGCTGGGCGGCATGCTCACCAACTGGGAGACGATCAAGTCTCGCGCCAACCGCCTCAAAGAGCTAGAGCGCATGGAAGAGCTGGGTGCCATCGACCTACGCCCCAAAAAAGAAGCCGCCGTGCTGCGCCGCGAGCTAGAGAAGCTGCAAAAGTACCTGGGCGGCATTAAGACCATGCGCAAGGTGCCTGACGTCGCCATCATCGTCGACATCAAGCGGGAATACAACGCGGTGTCTGAGTGCCAAAAGCTCGGTATCCCAATTATTTCTCTGCTAGACACCAACTGCGACCCCGACGTCGTGGACGTGCCCATTCCCGGCAACGATGACGCCATTCGCTCCATCAAGCTGATTCTCGGCAAGCTGGCCGACGCCATCTACGAAGGCTCCCACGGCGGGCAGACCAGCGGCGATGACGACTACGATGACTACGATGGGGCCGAAGACGATGAGTTTGGCTACGACGCCCCCGCCGCCGACAGCGACAGCTAGGGTTTCGTCCGCCCCTCTCCCACCGGGAGAGGGGCGGACGAAATGGCCTTTACCCTGGCCTTTATAAAGGTGCCCCCAGGGGTTTAAGCTGAACAAAGGAGATTTCTAGGCAAGCAGGTACCAGTTTTAATCCGGCGGCTATGACCACCGTAGGGTGGGCAATGCCCACCATTGGGAAACTACTTTTCAGAAGTCGCCTAAGTCACGCTTTTCTTTGTTTGTATTGAGTTCGACGACATCGCGTTAGGACGTTAAATCACCATGGCAGATATTTCTGCAAAGCTTGTTAAAGACCTGCGCGACAAAACCGGCGCAGGCATGATGGACTGTAAAAAAGCCCTCAAAGAAAACGAGGGCGACATTGATAAGGCTGTTGAGTGGCTTCGCCAGAAGGGCATTGCTTCGGCCACTAAGAAAGAAGGTCGGGTGGCAGCCGAGGGGCTAGTCGACAGCTACATTCACACCGGTGGCCGGGTGGGCGTGCTGGTAGAGGTCAACTGCGAAACCGACTTTGTGGCTCGCCGCGACGAGTTTAAAGCTCTGGTGCGCGACATCGCCATGCAGATCGCCGCCTGCCCCAACGTGGAGTTTGTGCGCGTCAGCGACATCCCCGCCGATGTGGCCGAGAAAGAAAAATCAATCGAAATGGGCCGCGATGACATTGCCAACAAGCCCGCCGCCATGCAGGAGAAAATTGTGGAAGGCCGCATTCAGAAGCGCCTGAAGGAATTGTCTCTGCTCGATCAGCCCTTCATCAAAGATCAAAACATTTCGGTGGAAGAGCTGATTAAGCAGGTGGTCTCTAAGCTGGGCGAAAACATTCAGGTGCGGCGCTTCTCTCGGTTTGTGCTGGGTGAAGGCATCGAGAAAGAAGAGACCAACTTCGCTGAAGAAGTTGCGGCCCAGGCCGGTCTAAAGAAGTAGGCTCAATCGTAGTTTTGGGGCTGTCGCGCGAGCGAGCTGCCCTCAGGAGCTACCAGAGGCGGGGGTGCGGTTATAGCGCCCCCGTTTTTAATATTTCCCTATAATCAGATATGGCATGGGTAGAGAGGTATGGTAAGGCCGGTCGAAAGCATTCGCAAAGATCTCAAGGCGCTAGAGGAGGCCACGGCCACCCTGGCCGGAGACTTTAGTCAAATTTATGCCACCTATCTCACCGTGCTGGGGCACACCATGCGGCGGCAGGTGATTATGGCCACCTATCACCTCTGCACCCAGGTCTACCCGGAAGAGTTTTTGGTCCTGGCGGTGAGCGATCGCACCCGGCTACAGCAGGGCATTCAAACCCTGGGGCGCAAGGCTCAAAGCTGGCTTCAGCAGCTGATGGAGCCTGATCAGCTGTCGTCCGACTCCGATCAGCGCCTTGACCCTAGTGATCTAAATCGCCTAGAGGCGGCTTTGGCGGCCCTGGCCCATGCCGAAGAGGCCCAGGCGACGGACGAGGACGAGGACAAAGACGAGGACAAAGACGAGTCTGAGTCTGGTAGCTCTGATCTGGCTGATTTACCTA
>DAIPYU010000048.1:0-5261 GCA_036782635.1 Nodosilinea sp. CTOTU7353 | reverse complement strand
GACGAGGACAAAGACGAGTCTGAGTCTGGTAGCTCTGATCTGGCTGATTTACCTAAGGCAGAGGCGATCGCCCCCGATGGTTCTCAAGCTGATTCTCCCGAAACGGCCCCTGGAATTGGCTCAGAAACTGGCTCAGAAACGGCCCCTGAAACAGCAGAGGAGTTTGAGTCAGCCGAGGACGCAGCCCTGGCGCTCGATCCCCAAAAGCTGATGCAGTCAGTGATCATGGCGGCGATTTCTAGCGAAGTGCAGGAAGCCTTTAGCGATCGCCCCTTTACCGGTGACACCCTCACCCCCACTCTGGTGGCCAAGCACCATCTCCTTTTAGAACAGATGATTCGCGATGTATTGCAGCGGGTGTCTAAAAAGGCCAACCAGCTGCTGAGAAAGGCCAAGGTCATCCCTGACCTGCCCGACGCGGTGGTCGAAGCCGCCGCCGATGTCGATGGGGTGATGGCCAAGGGGCGATCAGTGCCCAACATTTTGAACGTGCTGGTGGCCATCGCGGGCGAGGGGGCCACCGATTTCGACCCTCGGGATGACGACGAAGAGGAGGACGAAATTCAGGAGATTCAGGCCCTGGATGAGGACGAGGAAGAAGCCCTAGAGGGCACTATGACCCACCTGGCGGCGGTGCAGCTGCGCCTCAGCGACCTAGAGTTTGGCGATGTGCAGACCGCCCTCTGGCGCAGCAAGCTACGCACCTCGGTGGGGCGGCTGCGCAAGTTGGGCAAGCAGTACCAGCGGGCCGAGCGCGAACTGGCGATCGCCCAGGCTGAGCAAGCCTGGCGCTCTGTCTGGTACGGCGACTCATCCCGCTAGGGGCTGTCATCAATTAATCGCGTATGGCTCAAGAATCAAAGGTTACAGCCCCTAGCCTGTTGTTTGGGCCGGGCGTGGCAGGGCTGATCGCACAAGGGTTTTGGTTGTAATTGGTGACACGCCCGAGGGGGCTGGGGAAAGCTATGACAGAAGCACAGACCTCCCTACCCGACTGGGTGCGGCTCCAGCGGGCGCTGTCGGTCGAGGCCGAAACCGGCTTCAATAACCTGGTGGGCAAACAGCAGAGCTTTTGCGAGTTTCTGCGCGACAGCCTGCAACAACCCCCCACCATTCTCCCGGCCGACCAGCAGCAGTCTTGGCAGGGCCTGGCCCAAAAGTATGAGGGCTATATCGACCTCAGCTTTGCCCAGCGCCAGCACCTGGTGGCCGAAACCCGCCGCTTTCTCCACGGCACCCAGCGCCTGCTCGAAAAATTTGCCGAAACCAAAACCCTCCGCACCCGAGAAAGTGCCGCCGCAGAATCTGGAAAATCTACCTCTGCTAAAGCCGCCCGTAAGCCCAAAGCGACGCCCAAGGCCACCCAGCTGGCAGAGGCGACGGGGACGGGCAGCTTTCGCTTTGGCCTCGATCAACCGGTCACCTACCTCAAGGGCATTGGGCCAAAAAATAGCGAACGGCTGGCCAAGCTGGGCCTGTTCACGGTGCAGGATGTGCTCTACTACTATCCTCGCGACCACATCAACTACGCCCAGCAGGTCAAAATTCGCGACCTGGAGCCGGGGGAAACCGTCACCATTGTCGGCACGGTCAAGCGGGTCAACTGCTTCACCAGCCCCCGCAACAAAAAACTCACCATCTTTGAGCTTCAGCTCTCCGACGGCAGCGGCATTCTCAAGCTTAACCGCTTTTACCCCGGCAACCGCTACGCCACCCCCGGCTGGCAGCAGCAGCAAAAGCGCCAGTACCCCCAGGGGGCCATCGTCGCCGCCTCCGGCCTGGTAAAAGACGGCAAGTTTGGAGTAACGCTAGAAGACCCGCACCTGGAGGTATTGGACAGTCTGGGCGATCGCATCGAGTCCCTCACCATTGGCCGCATGGTGCCGGTGTACTCGCTCACCGAGGGCGTCGCCGCCGACCTGGTGCGTAAGGCGGTGGCGGCCTCTCTGCCCGCTGTCCCGGAGCTGCAAGACCCGCTGCCGGTGGACCTGCGGCAGCAGTATGGGCTGATCAAGGTGGCGGAGGCGATCGCCCAAATCCACTTCCCTGACGACGAAGAAAACTTAGCCAAGGCCCGCCGCCGTCTGGTGTTTGACGAATTTCTCTACCTCCAGCTGGGTCTCTTGCGCCGCCGCCAGCAGCAACAGGCCCAGCAAACTGCGATCGCCCTCGCCCCCACCGGGGCGCTGATCGACAGTTTCTACAGCATCATTCCCTTTAGACTGACCGGTGCCCAGCAGCGGGTGGTCAACGACATTCTCGCCGACCTGCAAAAGCCTATGCCCATGAACCGCCTGGTACAGGGCGATGTTGGCTCTGGCAAGACCGTCGTGGCCGTGATCGCCACCCTGGCCGCCATTCAGTCGGGCTACCAGGCGGCGATCATGGCCCCCACCGAGGTGCTGGCCGAGCAGCACTACCGCAAGCTGGTGGAATGGTTTAACCAGCTGCACCTGCCGGTGGAACTGCTTACCGGCTCGACCCGCGCCGCTAAACGCCGCAAACTGCTGGGCGAACTGGCCACCGGCGAGCTGCCTATTCTGGTTGGCACCCACGCCCTGATCGAAGACCCGGTTCAGTTTCGCGACCTGGGTTTGGTGGTAATCGATGAGCAGCACCGCTTTGGCGTGCAGCAGCGGGCGCGGCTCACCCAAAAAGGGGCCAATCCCCACGTGCTCACCCTCACCGCCACCCCGATTCCCCGCACGCTGACCCTGACCATGCACGGCGATCTCGACGTGAGCCAGATCGACGAGCTGCCGCCGGGGCGCAAAGCCATTCAAACCACCCTGCTGACCAACAAAGAACGGCCCCATGCCTACGACCTGATCAAACGCGAAATCGCCCAGGGTCGTCAGGTCTACGTGGTGCTGCCCCTGGTGGATGAGTCAGAAAAGCTGGATCTGAAATCGGCGGTAGAAGAACATCAGCGGCTGGCGGAGGTGATCTTTCCCGAATTCACCGTCGGTCTGCTCCACGGACGCATGTCTTCTGCGGAGAAAGACGCGGCGATCACTGCCTTTCGCAACCAGGAGAGCCATATTCTGGTATCGACCACGGTGGTGGAAGTGGGCGTAGACGTGCCCAATGCCTCGGTAATGCTGATCGAGCACGCCGAGCGCTTTGGCCTCTCCCAGCTGCACCAACTCAGGGGCCGGGTGGGGCGTGGAGCCGCTCAATCGTTTTGCCTGCTGCTCAGCGCCAGCCGCAGCGAAAACGCCATTCAGCGGCTCAAGGTGCTAGAGCAGTCCCAAGACGGCTTCTTTATCGCCGAGATGGATCTGCGCTTTCGCGGCCCTGGGGAGGTGCTGGGCACCCGCCAGTCGGGCCTGCCCGACTTTGCCCTGGCCAGCCTGATCGAAGACCAGGATGTGCTGATGCTGGCCCGCGAGGCGGCGGAAAACCTGCTGAAGGAAGACCCGGAGCTGGCCCGCTGGCCTAAGCTGGCGAAGGAGCTGCAGCGCCGCTACGAAAAGCTCATGGGCGGCACGATCATGACCTAGAGCATCGGTACAGTATCTAAATAAGAGCACTCACCCTGGTGCCCTGGCTCCGCCTGGGCATCCTGCTCTTGCGGCTCTGCCGCTCCTTCGAGGAGGCAGAGCCTCCGACGAGCATTCCAATGCAGAGCATTGGAACGAGGGGCAGTGAATACTGAACCGGTGCTCTAGCGGACTCATACCAAATCCTGCTTGGCTACCCCCGATTCCGCAGGGCAAACAACCGTTTGCCCCTACAGTTTGGCCTTTTGGGAATCGGGGTTATGTGACTCGGATTTGGTATCAGACCCCTCTTCTTAAGGGGGGCAGGGGGGCTCTCCAGCCGCTGAACATTGAGGGCAATTGGCTGCTAACTGTGCCGCTAGCCCAAGATGGTCCCGGTTTCTTTTAGGTAGACGCGGCTAAAGGGTTCTGATCCGCCCAGGCGGTATTGCTCAATTAGCCCCTGGCGGCGAATCGACACATTGCCACTCTCCCGCACCACAACAGTTGAATGGGGAAAGACATCGCGGGTGAGCAGGGTTTCGGTTTCGGTGGGGTTATCTAAGACCACCATGTCGCTGCCCGAGTAAAACATGCCGTCTTGCTCGAAGATTTCGCTGCGATATTCTGCAATTAACATGTCGAGCCTGGGGTTGCGCAGCAGGTTGCTCACGTTGACGTTGTAGGTTGGGTGCAAGACCTTTTCTGAACGGTTGATCAGCACGCCCTCTCGACATACCGCCCCGATCACCCAGTGGGGGTATTGCCCTAGGAGATGGTCAACCAGCTCTTGCAGATCGCGCATCGAAACCCGATTAAAAGTCATGATCGGAATTCGAGCGCTGGTTTCGATGGGAAAGTAGGTTTCTAGCAGGGGAGAGGTGACATCGACGCGATCGCCGGCAAGGCAGCAGCGACTCCCGGAGGGATCGCTTCGCGAAACGCCCCGCTGGGTCACGCTCCATTTATGAAGATGTAGGCCGACATCGAGCTGGTTGACCGCTGCGGCCACCTGGGCAAATAGATGGGCGTAGGATTCGTAGGTGTGCTCTTTGAGGTGAGGGTAGCGATCGCCCACCGCTGCTATATAGGTCTCGATGGGCAACGGAGCAATGTTTCCGGTGAGGGCAAAGTCGAAGGCGATCGCCGCCGTGTTTAGGTAAGGGTTACTGCCCTCATAAAACCGACTGTTGTAAATATCAAACGCATCGGTCTTGCGAGCGTTGACGCGGGATACCGGAAGTTGATCGAGAATCACCTGCTCCTCCAAAGCAAATACTCCCTATCTTGGGCAGAGATTGCTGGCCATTACATGTACCCCAAGCATGAGAAATTAGACCTGCCCTTTGATGTTGATGGGTGACTGCGATTGGCCCTGTGGTGGCAATGCCGGGTCAGATACTCGGCTGGGGGAGCGATCGCCGTGCCCAATCCCCAAGGGCCACCTACTTCTTCACCGTCGTCACCTGCGATCAGAGGCCCTTATTCCATCGCGACGAAGCCATACTTTGCCTGAGAGATTGACCAGCCCAAAAAGCTGTCCCAAATCTTCTTCTACAAGCGGTACGTCACCCCAGACGAGCGATCATAGGGGCGGATGATATTTGCCCCTACAGTCTTACTTTTATGAAATCGAGGTTATGGGGTTCGGGTTTTCGATCAGTCCTTCAGCGAAGCTATATCAATCACAAAATGATATCTCACATCGCTTTTCTGCATACGCCCTTATAGCGGATCCTAGACGGGCGAGGTACGATCAAAGTAGAGGAAATACAGAAC
>DAIPYU010000047.1:29352-33192 GCA_036782635.1 Nodosilinea sp. CTOTU7353 | reverse complement strand
GGGGTGGGCACCGCGTCGTGGTGAAAAACCTGGCGATCGAGGCCCACCTGCAAGCCGCTGAAGGGGTCGCTGCCGCCGGAGATTAGGAACGCCAGCTGGTCGATTTCGGGCCAGGCGGCGAGTTTGTCGAGCAGGGTTGAAATGGCATTCATCTGCGGCTGTTCGCAATCGTGGTACCAGGCCTCGACCCCCTCGACTGGCAGGGTATCTAGCCCCAGGTTCACAATCAGATCGGGCTGGCTAAACAGGGCGGCCGCCACCGGGCGGGCTTCTTCTTGCAGCATCAGACCCTGGCCGTGGGCCAGCTCGCGCAGCTGCTCTAGCTTTTGGTAGCGCTCCTGCACCGGCAGGTGGCCGCTGCGCCAGTGGATTGCCACCGTAACCAGGTAGGTCTGCACCAGCAAATGGCCCAGCTTTTGGGCCTTAGTGGCCAGATAGGCTGAGTTGTAGGCAGTTGCTTCAATAATCAGCGGCACCCGACTCACCATATCTAGGCCGTAGCCTTTAATGCCCGCAATTTTGCGCGGGTTGTTGGTGATCAGGCAAAATTTCTGTACGCCAATGTCGTTGAGAATCTGTGCGCCGATGCCGTAGTTGCGCTGGTCGACGGGCAGGCCCAACTTTTCGTTGGCCTCTACTGTGTCGAGGCCCATGTCTTGCAGTGAATAGGCCTTGAGCTTGTTGACCAGGCCAATGCCTCGCCCCTCCTGGCGCAGGTAGACCACCACGCCGCGACCGGCGGCGTCAATCATCTTGAGAGCTGCCTGGAGCTGCATGCGGCAGTCGCAGCGCAGCGAGCCAAAGGCGTCGCCCGTGAGGCATTCGGAGTGGACACGCACCATGACGGGCTGGTCGACAAAGGTGGCGGGGTCGCCCTTGACCATGGCCACATGCTCGGAGCCGTCGAGCAGGTTGCGGTAGGCGTAGATGGCAAAGTCGCCAAACTGGGTGGGCATTTTGGCCACGGCCTCGCGCTGGACAAAGCGCTCGTGCTGAAGGCGGTAGCTGATCAGGTCGGCAATGCTGATCAACTTCAGGTTGAAGGTCTTGGCGTAGTTGACCAGCTCCGGCAGCCGCGCCATGGAGCCGTCGGGGTTTTGAATCTCGCAGATCACCCCGGCAGGGTAGAGGCCCGCCAGCCGGGCTAGGTCAACTCCGGCTTCGGTGTGGCCGGCCCGCTTGAGCACGCCGCCTTCCTTAGCCCGCAGCGGAAAAATGTGCCCCGGACGGCGTAGATCGGCGGGGCGAGCGTTGGGGTTGATGGCGACTTGAATGGTGCGGGCGCGATCGTCAGCGGAGATGCCGGTGGTAACGCCCCAATTCAGGCCAGCGTCGATGCTGACGGTGAAGGCGGTCTGCTCATTTTCGTCTTCAAAAGCGCTGGGGCTGACCATCAGCGGCAGGTCGAGTTCGTCGAGCCGTTCGCCGGTCATGGCTAGACAGATCAGCCCGCGCGCCTCTACCGCCATGAAGTTGATGTTGTCGGGGGTGGCAAACTGGGCGGCGCAGATCACATCGCCTTCGTTCTCGCGGTTTTCGTCGTCGACCACCACAATCGACTTGCCCGCTGCGAGGTCGTGCAGGGCCGACTCAATGGAGTCGAACTGAAAATTGGGCGGCAATTCTAGCTCGGAGGGCGCAGGGCTGGGAACGAAGGGCATCTCCGATTCTGGATTGAGCACGGTGGGGCGAACCTGTAGGAAGTACGTATACTTCTAAAATTCTAGCTTTATGGCTCAATCTTCACCCGGAGCTGGTTTGATTGCGGGGCCAAACTGGCGCCCGGTAGCGATGGGGGCGATGGCATCCCAAGCCACTATGTTGATTTGAGATTACTGGTTTACTATTACAGTGCTTATTGAGCGGGATGGGCTAGCCTGATTGGCAACCTCCCCCAGAATGAGTGTTGCCCCACCTAATTTCACCACAGCCCCCAGAGCCATGAGCGAGTCATCAGCGGAAAAAATTCAGGTCGGCATTGTGGGCGCGTCGGGCTACGGAGGGGTGCAGCTGGTGCGCCTGCTCACCCAGCACCCCAACGTGGAGCTGGTGTATCTAGGGGGCGACAGCAGCGCCGGGCAGCCCTATACCGATATCTACCCCCACCTGGCGGGTTCGGTAAATTTAACCGTGGAGGCGGTGGATCTCGATGCGATCGCCCAGCGCTGCCAGGCGGTCTTTCTCTCGCTGCCCAATGGGTTGGCCTGCAATATGGCCCCCGCCCTGCTAGAAAAGGGCTGTCGGGTGCTCGACCTCTCCGCCGACTACCGATTTGAAAATTTAAATACCTACCAATCGTGGTACGGGGGTGATCGCACCGACCAGACCACGGCGGGCGAAGCCGTGTACGGGCTGCCGGAGCTATTTCGCGACCGCATTCGCGGTGCCCGCCTGGTGGGCTGCCCCGGCTGCTACCCCACCGCCAGCCTGCTGGGCATCGCGCCCCTGCTCAAGCAGGGCCTGGCCCAGCCCGAAACCCTAATCATCGACGCCAAATCGGGCACCTCCGGCGGGGGGCGCGTCGCTAAAACCGGCATGCTGTTGGCTGAAGCCAGCAATTCTCTCGGGGCCTACGGCGTCGCCCGCCACCGCCACACCCCCGAAATCGAGCAGATCTGCACCCACCTGGCCAGCCAAGAGGTCACGGTGCAGTTTACCCCCCACTTGATTCCTATGGTGAGGGGCATTTTGGCCACCATCTACGCCACCCTGCGCGACCCCGGCCTAGTGCGCGACGATCTGCTCACTATCTACAGCGCCTTCTACCGCGCTTCGCCCTGGGTGACAGTGCTGCCCAGCGGCACCTACCCCCAAACCAAGTGGGCCTGGGGCACCAACCGCTGCTACATCGGGCTCGAAACCGACCCGCGCACCGGACGGGTGATTGTCATGTCGGCGATCGACAATTTGATGAAAGGCCAAGCCTCCCAGGCGGTGCAGTGCTTCAACCTGATGATGGGCCTGGAGGAGGGGCTGGGGTTGCCTGCTACTACTTTTTATCCGTAGTGGATGGGTGGGTGAGTAGGTGGGTAGGTGGGTAGGCGAGTGGATGGGTAGATGGGTGGATGGGTTAAACCGTGGCTGAATCAGGTTGCGAAGCAACTCTCCAACGATTCGAGAATTATGCCTAAAGTCAGATCCAACTACTCACCCACTCACCTACTCACCCACTCCCGTCAATCTGTCCACACTACTTGCCGTTCCGATGGCACCCGGTAGCCGGTCTGCTCTTGAATCACCCGGCCCGCCTGGGCGGGGTCAAAGTTGCGGTCAAGGTCTGACCGCAGGCGGGTGTTGGCTGTCTGGGCGCGGTCTAATGCTTGATGCACGGTCTCAAGCTGCTGAACCTGGGTTTGCAGGTGGGGCACCAGGCGGGTCAACGAAGCTGCCGCCACCAGCACCACAAATGTATTGATGCCCAGGCGGGCGCTTAGCTCTAGCAGGTTAGTGTGTCGAGCCAGCCGCCGCCCGAGGCTAGTCTGCCGCTGCGATCGCCGCCGCCGCGCAGGCTGGGTAGGTGCTGACAAGGGGCGACGCGAAGGGGAACGACTCATAGAGATGCCGGGCTTAAAGCTGGGTTTCATTATGCCTGAGAACCCTGGGAATAAACCTGATTCAGAGGCAGGGGTGGCGGTTTTTTCGGAAAAAAGCGAGAAATTTCTGGTTCTGACAGAGGCATGGACGCTAAATCGCTCCCGAGTCCCACTTAGGAGCGGTTGTTTCTCCCCAGTCAGAAGGCCAATGCTGGAGCTGGATGAGGGTTATAGCCAGAGTCACGGTGGGTAGGACACCGGTTAAATGCTGGAACGCCCACTCTATAAGATCCCACTCTTTGGATCT
>DAIPYU010000047.1:22306-29252 GCA_036782635.1 Nodosilinea sp. CTOTU7353 | reverse complement strand
TCCCACTCTTTGGATCTATAGAGTAGCTCTGGATGCCGACATGCAGCAGAGAAAACGGCCTGCCAGAGCTATCCGGCAGGCTGCTGCTTCACCCATTGCAGGTAATACGACGACCCAAATTTCTAGCTTTGGTGCACTAGGGCCGCTTCTCCTCGGGCGGGGGCGCGGAGGTCAGAGCGGGTCATTAGCTCTGGGGCCTTGGTGTACACCGACCCCAGCAAAATCTCTAGACTGTCGGCTTTGCGGGCGCGATCAATAGCCTTGTGGGTAATCAAATCACCCACATTGAGCATCACCTGATCTTGCTCGTCGAGAATCACCCGCGTCACCGGACGACCGAGAGCGCTCTGAAGGCTGCGCTGAGACTAGCCCTGGGGAAACCCATAAATCTATGTACCTACAACCGTGCCAGGTGGTGTACATTATGAGAAAATTGTGACAAGTGTTTAAGTAAAACCCATTTAGGAGGCTATGCCCTATGGACTGGCGTGTTGTTGTTGTTCTACTACCGATTGCCATTGCCGGAAGCTGGGCAGTGTTTAACATTGGCCGAGCCGCCCTGGGGCAGCTGCAAGACTTCCTCGACCGGGAAGCCTAGAACAGATGGCTGGGGGTCTGGTTCGCTCTACGGAGCTAGGCCCTGGGCAAACTTCGCAATTCAACAAGCTGTCCAGGCCCCTGCGCTTTAGCATCTTACTTAAGGGCTAACTTAGTCATTGCGGGCAGCAGTTGACTAAAGGCAATGCCGCGATGGCTATTGGCGTCTTTTTGCTCTGCTGACATTTCAGCAAAACTTTTGTCCAGGGCTGGCACGTAGAAAATTGGGTCATAGCCAAAGCCGCCAGTGCCACGGGGGCTGAGCAAAATCTCTCCAGAACAGATTCCTTCGGTTTCAAGAATGATCTCTCCGGCTGGGTTGGCCAGGGCCAGGGCGCAGATAAACTGAGCAGTGCGATCGCCCTTTAGAGCGGGTTCTTTACCATCACCTTTGCCCTCTAGCTCCTTGAGCAGGCGCTCAATTCTGGCCGGGTCGCTGTCGGCGTAGCGGGCTGAGTAAATGCCGGGGGCACCGCCGAGGGCGTTGACCGCTAGGCCAGAGTCGTCTGCGATCGCCCACTGACCCAGGGCCTTGGCTACCCCTGCTGCCTTGAGGCGAGCATTTTCTAAAAACGTGGTGCCAGTTTCTTCAATGTCTAGATCCTCGGGCTTGAGCTGAAGCTGCCAGCCTAGAGTATCTAGGTAAACCTGCATCTCTTTTAGCTTGCCGGGGTTGCCGGTCGCCACAATAACCGTAGGCATAGGTTGGTAATGAGTCCATCAAAGCTGGGTTGCCACAGCTGGCTATGGATTAAATTGTAGGGCCTTGCGAAGACAAATCTTGCAGGGGCTAGGCATTGCTGAGGCTAGACAAGGGCACCGGGCCAGCCCATGCCGATTAAAAATTTCAATCAGGGGGCGTAACTGCCTACGGGCAAAGCAATTGGGCCAAATTCCCAGGCGCGGCATTACCTGGAACACTCTAAACCTGGTAGCGTGGTTGAACAGTTATCGTCGTCGCGAAGGTTGTAGCCCTTGACCCCCAAGCGCCCCTCCCAAAGCTCCAACTATTGGACTCTGGCCCCCTACGTGCGGCGCGAGTGGCCAACCATTGCCCAGGCGCTGGTTGGCACCATTATCTTCGTGGTGTACTGGCCAATTTTGGCCTGGCTCTCGGGCAACATTCTAGAGCAGCTGGCGGCAGGCAACGTGCCTTTGATGGCCCGCTACATCGCCATCACCATGGCCGGGTTTGCGCTGCAAAAAATTGGCCAATACATTCAAGACTCGCTGATGGCCAAGGCAGCCCTAGAGGTGGCCTTTAACCTACGCAAAGATGTCTATACCCATATTCACCGGCTCAGCCTTACCTACTTTGAGCGCAGCCAAACCGGAGACCTGTCCTACCGCCTGACGGAGGACATTGACCGCATCGGCGAAGTGGTGCAGAAACTCTTCCACGACTTTTTGCCCTCGGTGCTGCAACTGGTGGTTGTGCTGGGCTATATGGTCTATCTCAACTGGCAGCTCACCCTGACGGCCCTGTTACTGGTGCCGATTTTGGCGGTGTTGGCGGGCTGGTTTGGCGAAAAAATGCTGACGTTTTCGCGGCGCAGCCAAAACCTGGTGTCTGATCTGTCGTCGTTGGTAACCGAGGTGTTTAGCGGCATTCGTCTGGTGCGGGCCTTTGCCGCCGAAGCCTACGAAGTCGAGCGCTTTACCCAAGAAGCCGAGAAAAATCGCCAGGCCAAGTACAAGGCGGCCTGGCTCCAGGCGGTGCAGTACCCCGTGGTGGGCTTTACCTACGCCCTGGTGGTGATGATGATTTTGCTGGTGGGAGCCTGGCAAATTTCTGAGGGCAACCTGACTGGGGCCTCCTTTGGCAGCTACGTGATCGCCGCGCTGATGCTGATCGACCCAGTAAATCACGTAATTATTAACTACGGCGAGTTTAAGCAGGGCGAAGCCTCGGTAGACCGCGTGATCGAGCTGCTAGATATTGAGCCAGCGGTGCGCGAGTTGCCCACCGCCCTTGAGCTACCCCAGGTGACTGGGCGGGTTGAGTACCGCAATGTCACTTTTGGCTACGAGGCCAAAGAACCCGTGCTCAGCAACCTCGATCTGCTGGCCCTATCGGGCGAAAAAATTGCCCTGGTGGGGTCTTCGGGGGCGGGCAAGTCTACTCTGGTGAACCTGCTGCCCCGCTTCTATGACCCCCAGGAGGGCCAAATTTTAATCGACGATGTGGATGTGGCCAGTGTCACCCTGCGCAGCCTGCGGCGACAGATTGGCATTGTGCCCCAGGAAACCACGCTGTTCTCGGGCACGATCGCCCAAAATATTGCCTTTGGCCAAAAAGACTTTGATATCGAAGCGGTAGAAGCAGCGGCCCGCATTGCCAACGCCCACGACTTTATCAGCCAGTTTTCCCAGGGCTACTACACCTGGATGGGCGAGCGCGGGGTCAACCTGTCGGGCGGGCAGCGGCAGCGGGTGGCGATCGCCCGAGCAGTCCTCCTCAACCCCCGCATTTTGATTCTCGATGAGGCCACCAGTGCCCTCGACGCTGAGTCTGAGGCGCTGGTGCAGGAGGCCCTAGAGCGGCTGATGAGCGATCGCACTGTATTTATCATCGCCCACCGACTAGCCACCGTGCGCGACGCTGATCGCATTCTGGTGATGGAAAAAGGCCGGGTGATTGAAGCGGGCACCCACAGCGAACTGCTGGCCAACCAGAGCCGCTACGCCCAGTTCTACGCCCAGCAGTTTGCGGGCAGCGGCGCGGTTTAACACATCCACCCCCCCAAGTACTACCCTAAACAAGTACCCTTCACCTCCGGTTGTCATGGCGTCGCCCCCGGTCACGGGCCTTGGCCCCACTTCAGAAAAAGCGGTCTATCAAGATAGCGTGGGCGATCGCCTGTTCATCTGGCTATTTAGCCGCAAAATGGCCAAGGCCTTGGGCAAAGACACCGCCCGCAGCGGCTACGACGGCTTTGTCGATCTCTCGACCCAGATCATGCAAGGGCGCAATGCCCAGCAGCAGCAGGCCCTTGTCGCCGTGGTGCTCAAGTCTCTGGTGCCGGGGCCGGTGCTGTGGCTAATTCGCACCCTGTTTTCGCCTACCCGGCTGGTGTGCGAACTCAATGCCCGGTTCGCCACGCTGCTGTTTGAGTGGTTGGTCGGCCCCTGCGACGTCAAAACCGTAGAGTTTACCGACCAGCAGGGGCACCTGCGCCAGCAGCGCAGCGGGGTTCACATCAAAAAGTGTCGCTATCTCGACGAAAGCCGCTGCGTCGGCATGTGCGTCAACATGTGCAAGCTGCCCACCCAGCGCTTTTTCACCGAAGACTTTGGCATTCCCCTCACCATGGTGCCCAACTTCGAAGACTTTAGCTGTGAGATGATCTTTGGCCAGCCGCCGCCGCCGCTGGAGACCGAGGATGCCTACAAACAGCCCTGCCTGGTGGATCACTGCTCCCTGGCAACCCGCGATCCCCAACCCTGCCCGAAGGTCAGGAACTGAGCGCTTCATCAAGAGTCTGCTCATACTCTTCAAGCTCTGCCAGTAATGATTCCAGCTCTTGTCGGCTTGCCTCGCTAGGGTCTAATTGGTATCGGATTTGAGCTTTCTGGTAGCGTACTTCCTGTCGATTTCGTCGAGCTTCCTGTCGACTTCTGCGAGCTTCGCGTTCTGCTCTCTCAGCCTCGCGTTCTCCTGCTTCAGCCTCGCGGTTGCCTTCTCGATTTCGACGGTTCCACTCAACGCCGAAATTAGCCAGTGCAGCCAGGAGGGCTGCCACAGTGAGTCGGTTGCTCCAGAGTTGGGGCTGGGCGACGATGCTGAGGAATTGGAAGTCTTTTTCATCATAGAACCGTAGGAATGCGACGGTGATCACTAAAACCGTGACTGAGCTGCCGGGCAATAATCCCAGAAAGTTGATCCACACCTGGCGCTTGGATAGATCCATTCTAAGCTAAGGCCCCTGGCCCGACGGACGTGGCTATTGTAGTGGAGAGTAGGTGAGTGGGTGGGAGGGTGAGTGGATGGGTAGGGGCAGACCCACGTGTCTGCCCTAACGTGGGCGCGTGGGTGAGCGGGTGAGTGGGGAAGAAAGAACGGGCTAGATTGGGCGACTTAAACGCAATGGGAGAAATAATCGCTACTGTATTCAGCAGTACAATATCCACTGGTTTGCTAGCGGTTCTACACCCATGATTGAAGTTGAGCACCTGAGTAAAACCTACGGGTCTACGGCGGCGATTCAAGACATCACCTTTGGGGCACAGCCCGGTGAGATCTTGGGTTTCCTGGGGCCAAACGGGGCGGGTAAAACCACTACCATGCGCATTTTGGCGGGCTACCTACCCGCCTCGGAGGGCACCGCTCGGGTGGCAGGCTACGACGTCCACACTGACTCGATGGCGGTGCGGCAGCGCATTGGCTACCTGCCCGAGTCGCCGCCGCTGTACCCTGAGATGACGGTGCAGGGGTTTCTCAACTTTGTCGCCACGATCAAGGGTGTGCCCTCAGACCTGCGCCAAAAACGGGCCGATGTGGCGATGGATCACTGCGGCCTGCTCGACAAGCGCAGGGTGCTGATCCGCAAGCTGTCGAAGGGCTATCGGCAGCGGGTGGGCATCGCCCAGGCCATCATCCACGACCCGCCGGTGATCATTTTGGATGAGCCGACGGTGGGGCTAGACCCGCGCCAGATCAACGAGGTGCGCCAGCTGATCAAGGGGCTGGCGGGCAGCCACACGATCATTCTCTCCACCCACATTTTGCCGGAGGTGAGCATGACCTGCGATCGCATCACCATCATCAACCGGGGCCAGGTGGTCGCCACCGACACCCCCGACAACCTCACCGCCCGCCTCTCCGGCGAAGCCGCCTACGAGCTAGAGATCAAAGGCGATGTAGACATCGCCCAGCGCCTGCTGGCGGAGCTAGCTCCCGTGCGCCAGGTGGCGCTGCTGGGGCCAGAGCATCTGCCCGAGCACCACCATCGCCTGCGGGTAAGCGCAGACGGCGATCGCACCCTAGGGGCCGTCATCTCCACTGCCCTGGTCACCGCTGGCTTCGAACTCCACGAACTGCGCCGCCAGCAAGCTACCCTCGAAGACGTCTTCCTCAACCTCACTACCACCGAACCCGCGACCTTATCATCTGAGCCTCTGGTGGCCGAAGATGTCGTAGTAGAACCCCAGCCAACCTAACCATGCTGGATTTTAGGGCTTGGATTTGCGGTTAAACTCCCTCGCCCCAGGCCAAAATTCCCCAGGGCAGACACGTAGGTCTGCCCCTAACCATCCCCCAGGGCAGACACGTGGGTCTGCCCCTACCCATCCACCCCCCACCCATTCACCCATCCACCTCCTTACTCACCTACTCACCCACCCACCTACCCACCTACTCCCCCTCCCCCATGTCCCTCCTCTTCAAAAACATCCTCGCCATCTATCAGCGAGAACTACGGAGCTACTTCGCCTCGCCCTTGCCCTACGTCATCGCCGCCGTATTTTGGCTGCTGGGCGGTTTCTTTCTAGTAGCCATTCTCCTCGGCCCCCAGGGCATTTTGGCCCAGGCCGCCGCCGCCGACCAGGCGGTGCAGATGGGCATGCCCCCGGCCCCACCCTTTGATGTGGCCTACGAGTTTAACAAGGGCTATGTGGGGCTGCTGGGGTCGCTGTCGTTGTTTGTGCTGCCCATGCTCTCGATGGGGCTTTACGCCGACGAGCGCAAGCAGGGCACCCTAGAGCTGCTGGCCACGTCTCCGGTGACCAACTGGGCCGTGGCCCTGGGCAAGCTGCTGGCAGTGGTGAGCTTTTATCTCGCCATGATTTTGCCGCTGATGGTTTGCCAGGCGGTGGCCCTGGGGGCGGCAACTCCGCCCACGGGGTCGGGGGTGTTTTTGCTGTCGCACCTGGGGCTGGTGCTGATGGCCGCTAGCATTTTGGCCCTGGGCATGTTTGTCTCATCGCTGACCGAGAGCACCGTGCTGGCGGCAATTATGACCTTTGCGCTGATTTTGCTGCTGTGGCTGGTCGATGCGATCGCCCAGGGGCTGCCCGGCGTGTTAGGGCAAGGGCTGGGCCACCTGTCGCTGCTCAAGCACTTCACCGACTTCACCGAAGGCATTTTTGACACCGGGGGGCTAGTGCTGTTTCTCTCATTTATAGTGCTGGGCATTTACCTGACCGCCCAGTCCATTGAAACCCTCCGATTTCAGCGGTCCTAGAATAGGCTCGTCGAGGCCACTCCCCTGCGGCCAGAATCTGACTAGAAAATATGGCTCCTGTAGAGCTTTTGTAAGGGTGGGCACTGCCCACCAAATTGCCCCAGCAGCAGACCCCCAGCAGCAGACCCCCAGCAGCAGACCCCCAGCAGCAGACCCCCAGCAGCAGA
>DAIPYU010000047.1:0-22206 GCA_036782635.1 Nodosilinea sp. CTOTU7353 | reverse complement strand
CCCCAGCAGCAGACCCCCAGCAGCAGACCCCCAGCAGCAGACCCCCAGCAGCAGACAAGTAGTAGCAACCTATGGCAATGAAATCCTTGGCAGCCTACCAAAAGTATTTGAAGTATCTGGCCCTGCCGGGGCTGGCCCTGGTGACGGCGGGCTTAATCGCTGGCATCGTCGCCGGCTGGACTCTGCTGCCGGCGGGCCTGCTGGTGGGCGGCATTGGCCTACTGCTGCTGGGGCTGGTTTTGGGGAACCAGGGCCAGGGACGATTTTGGGCGCAGCGCTCTACCGAGGCTGGGGCCAACGCCCTGGTCGCCACCCTGGCGGTGCTGGCCATCTTGGGCCTGGTGAATTTCTTGGCGGTGCGCTACGCCAGCCGGGTAGACCTCACCGAAAATCAGATTTTTACCCTGGCCCCCCAGTCGCAGCAGGTGGTGCAGTCCCTAGAAAACCCCACCCGCATCGTGGTTTTCGACCCGCTGCCCAACCCCCAAGATCGGCAGCTGCTAGAGAGCTATCGCCAGGCCGGGTCGCAGTTTACCTTTGACTATGTCAACCCCTTCAACGACCCCCGCCAGGCCCAAGAGTTTGGCGCCACCCAGACGGGCATGGTGTTTCTAGAAAGCGGCGTCAACCGTCGCTTTTTGCAGAATGTCGGCCCCAGTGAGCGGCTGTCGGAGCGATCGCTCACCAATGTGCTAGATCAGGTGGCGAGCGATCGCACCCTCACCGTCTACTTCACCCAGGGCCACCAGGAGTTTGCCTTTGACGGCAGCGAAACCGGCTTTCTCCAGGCCGCCACCGCCCTCGAAGACAAGAGTGCCCTGGTGCAGCCCCTCGACCTGTCTCAAACGGCGGCAGTCCCCGACGATGCCAGTTTAGTCGTGGTCGCTGGCCCCGCCGCCGAGTTTTTTGATGCTGAAGTAGCCGCCCTAGAGACCTATCTCAACGGCGGCGGCAGCCTGCTGCTGCTGATCGACCCCAACACTAACCCCAACCTCGACACCCTGCTCGACCCCTGGGGCGTCACCCTCGACGATCGCATCGTGCTCGACACCTCAGGCCAGGGGCAGCTGGTGGGTCTCGGCCCTGCCGCCCCCCTGGTTACCGACTATGGCGACCACCCGATCACGCGAGATTTTCGCAACGGGCGATCGTTTTTTCCCCTGGTGCGCCCGGTGAATGTGGAAGAGGTGGCCGGGGTCACGGCGGTGCCCCTGTTCCAGAGCAACCCCCAAAGCCGAGCTGAAGCCCTCACCGCCGAGGGCGCACTACAGTTTGACGAAAATGCCCCCTCCTCTGGGCCATACACCCTCGGCGTGGCGCTCAGCCGCCCGGTCGATGGGGCACCCGCCACCGACGACGAGCCAGTCCCAGAGTCTCGCCTGGTGGTGATCGGCAACGCCGCCTTTGCCACCGACGGTCTGTTTGATCAGCAGCTCAACGGCGATGTGTTCCTCAACTCCGTCAGCTGGCTGGGGCAGCAGACCGACGCTACCCTTTCCATTCGCCCCCGCGAAGTCACCAATCGCCGCATCACCATGACGGTGCAGCAGCAAATTGGCCTGGGCGTATTTGCTCTGCTGGTGCTGCCCCTGATTGGCTTTGGCCTAGCGTTTCTGATGTGGCTCCGCCGTCGCTAGCCCCCTTGTTTTCTCAGGCTCCGCCCGGTAGCAAGCCATCGGCATACATTCCAATCGCGGCCTCGGCTGTCTCATAACGACCACAATTCGCTACTATGGTGAGGCTCAGGTCTTCGGGCCTGGGTTCCTTTAGCAGAAATGTTTGGGGAGGTGGGTCGAGGCCCACTTTTTTATTGGCATTATTTCAGTCGCTTTATGGTACATCCTCTGATTCCCCAATTACTTGAGTTAGCGGCCCCCGTTGCCGAAGAATTGGGGTTAGAAGTGGTTGAAGCAGTGTTTCAAACCAACCAGTCGCCCCCGGTGCTGCGCATCGACGTGCGCAATCTCGAAAACGAAGACACTGGCCTGAGCGACTGCGAGAAAATGAGCCAGGCCCTCGAAGCTGTGCTCGATACCACCGACATCATTCCCGACGCCTACGTGCTTGAGGTGTCTAGCCCTGGGGTATCGGCCGCCCTAGAAACTGATCGCGACTTTGTGGTGTTCAAAGGGTTCATGGTGGAGGTAAACCTGTCTGCTCCCCACAAAGACAAGCGCCAGTGGGTGGGCCAGCTGGTGCGGCGAGACGAAGCCGCCCTGGTGCTGAGCCAAAAAGGCAAAACCATCACCCTGCCCCGAGATCTGGTGGCTACGGTACAACTCAGCGACCAAAGCCCCGATTAGCAACCCCGGCTAGCACCCGTTATTTGCAAAACGCTTCCATTAATTCAAGCAATTTAAGATTTAGCCCCTAGAGGTCAGTGATTATGTCGCTAGTTAGTCTGCCGAACTTGCAGGAAATGATTGATGTCATTAGCCGCGAGCGCAACTTGCCTAAGCACGCGGTCGAAAACGCCATTCGCGAAGCCCTGCTGAAGGGCTACGAGCGCTACCGCCGCACCCGAGAAATCGACACCCACTTCGACGAAGAATACTTCGACAACTTTGACATTGAGCTAGATGTAGACGACTACGACGACCAGGGCTTTCGGGTGTTAGCCACCAAAACCATCGTCGAAGAAGTCACCAGCCAAGACCACGAAATTGCCCTGGCCGAGGTGCGCGAAGTCGCCCCCGAAGCCCAGTCTGGCGACACGGTGGTGCTCGATGTCACCCCCGATCAGCGCGACTTTGGTCGCATGGCCGCGATTCAAACCAAGCAGGTGCTGGCCCAAAAGCTGCGCGACCAGCAACGCAAGCTGGTCCAAGAAGAGTTTCAGGATTTAGAAGGCTCTATTCTCTCGGCGCGGGTGCTGCGGTTTGAGCGCCAGTCGGTCATCATGGCGGTCAGCAGCGGCGTCGGCCAGCCCGAGGTCGAGGCCGAGCTGCTCAAGCGCGACCAGCTGCCCAACGACAACTACCGGGCCAACGCCACCTTCCGAGTCGCCCTCAAAAAAGTGTCCGAAGGTTCCCACCGGGGGCCGCAGCTGCTGGTGTCGCGGGCCGATGCGGCTCTGGTGGTGGAGCTATTCACCAACGAAGTGCCCGAGATCGAAGACGAAATCGTGCGCATTGTGGCGGTGGCCCGCGAAGCCAACCCTCCCTCCCGCTCCGTTGGTCCCCGCACTAAAATTGCGGTAGACACTGTTGAACGCGATGTGGATCCGGTAGGAGCCTGTATTGGAGCGCGAGGGTCGCGCATCCAGGTGGTGGTCAACGAGCTGCGGGGCGAAAAAATTGACGTCATTCGCTGGTCGCCCGACCCGGCTACTTACATCTCTAATGGCCTCAGCCCCGCCCGTGTAGACGAGGTACGCTTGGTTAGCCCCGACGATCGCCAGGCCCACGTGCTGGTGCCCGAAGACCAACTCAGCCTGGCGATCGGCAAAGAGGGGCAAAATGTGCGCCTGGCGGCCCGCCTTACCGGCTGGAAGATTGACATCAAAGACTCTGGCAAGTACGACTACGAAGCGGAAGATCGCAGAATTGCTGAGCTAATCGCGGCCCGAGAAGAAGCTGCCCGAGAGGCAGCAGAACTGGCGGCTGAGGAGGCCGAGGCCGCCGCCTGGCGGGCCGCCGCCGCTGCCGAGCGAGCGGCGGCTGAAGAAGCCGAGGAAGCCGAGGCTGCTGAATGGCGGGCTGCCGCCGCTGCTGCACGAGCGGCGGCTGAGGCGGCGGCAGCGGGGCTGGAGGTAGAAACCCCGGCCCCAGCAGAGGAATCCCTGGGTGAGATTACCCCTGTGGAGGCAGAAGCCGTCGTAGGACAGGCTGAATCTGTTGCCGAGGCTATCGATCTAGTCGACGTAGAAGACGTAGAAAAAAAGGCGCTAGAGGAAGCGGCTGAAACTTCAGACCTAGAGGAGGCTCCTGCGGAGGAGGAATAAATCTCATTCAAGTCTAGACGTGGGGCTGTCTGTCGAACAACTACAGATCCCAATCTGGACTTGGTATCAGCTAGCTGGAGGTAAATTGTGCAAACTAACCAGCGGCGCTGTGTAAGCTGTCGGAGGGTGGCCCCCAAGGCCGAATTTTGGCGCGTGGTCAGGGTTTACCCAGATCGCCAGGTCTGTCTAGATCAGGGCATGGGGCGTTCGGCCTACCTGTGCCCCCAGGCTAACTGCCTCCGCCATGCCCAGAAAAAAAGCCGACTGGGCCGCGCCCTCAAGGCCAACGTGCCGGACGCGATCTATCAAAGCCTTTGGCAGCGACTGGCGGAAACAGGGGAACAGGAACCAACTGCACTTACCCCCGTGCCACCAAAAACTTAAGGAAAAATTGCGTGTTTAGTAGCTTCAACCAAGAATTTTTGCAAATGAACCATCTTAAAGGGCCGTCTCTCTGAGATCCTGTTCATTAGCGATACAACTGATTAAACTCATAGTGTGGGTACTCAATCGGCAGCCCAGCTGTTGGTTGACCTGTCTAAAGCCTCTGAGGCTCTATTGAGGTCCCATGGACGCCTAGCCTTGGTTTACAATGCCATGTTAGGGCTAACGTCGTATCCGTCAGAATGGTTTGATGTCGTTTTGTTGGACGAAGCAGGTTGGTTTATGTAACAAGCTTGACTAGCGTAGGGAGATGTGGATGAACGGCAAAGTGAGAATTTACGAGTTATCAAAGGAATTGAGTTTGGATAACAAGGATATCCTGGCGATCGCCAGTCGCCTTGACATTGCCGCGAAGAGTCACAGCAGCACCATCGCTGAGTCAGAAGCTGAGCAAATTCGGGCCGCCGCTCGCCAGTCGCGCAGCAGCGGCGGCCCCAACCGGCCTGATCGTCCGCGCCCCCCGGCTCCGGTTAAAACCGTAGCTCGGCCTGAGCGCAAGCAGCAGATTTTAGAAATCCGACGTCACCGCGTCACTCCCAAGGCTGACACGGTGGCCGATTCTCCAGCCCCAGCGCCCGCGACGGCCCCTGCGTCGCCCGGTGCGGCACCTGTGCGCCCTAGCGGTCCTAGCAGTCCTAGCAGTCCTAGTAGCGGAGACCTGTCTAGGTCACCCAGTCGCCCCGCCGCTGCCCCAGGGGTTAGCAAAGGCGACCTCAGGCCGCGTCCCCCCGTTTCTCTAAATCGCCCGGGTGCAGAGGCTCCAGAGGCGTCGGAGGCACCAGAGGCCCCAGAAATGGCTCCAGCGGCGCCGACAGAGGCTCCCGTTGCCGAGGCCCCCAAGGTACGCCCCGATCTGGTGGGGCCAGTGTCGCGCGATCGCGCCGAAACCAGCGACAGCGCTGAATCCTCGGTCGAGCCTGCTCGTCCACCTCGCCCCGTCATTCGGCGACCTGAAAGCCGCTCGCGCGAAGATCGGGCGAGCGAGGGTCGCTCTGTCGACAGCAACGGAGCACCGCGTCCTACCATCCCCATTCGCGAAATTGATGCCGACGAAGAGGTGACTCGGCTCAAGCCCAAGCCCAAGCTGCGCCGTCCTACTACCGATGCCGATACGGCCAGAGGCGAGTCTGAGCGCAGCGAGAAAGCGGCAGCGGGCAATGACTCCATTTCTGTAATTGGAGTTGGCGGCCCCGAGGAAACCCATCTGCGTCGACCTTCCCCGCCCCGCCACCGGCGCGACGAGCGCGAAGACGAGGACGACGATCAAAAGATGCGCGAAAAGGCCAGCAAGGTCGGCAAGACCAAGCGCCGTGGCCAGGGTGTACTGGGCGAAGATGACGAAGACATTGACGCGCTGGTAGGCGATCTAGAAGGGGGCGACGAGCAGCGCTCCGAAGAGGCGCAGCTCAGCATTTCCCTGGCTCGCCCGCCCAAGCCCAAGGGCCCAGGCGGTGGCACCAAACCTTCTCCCAATGTGAAGAGCCACAAGCCCCAGCACCGCGACAGCAGCAGCGGAGGCGGTCGCGGTCGTCGTGGTCGTCGCGGCGAGGCCCAGCCGACCCAAGAGCGGCCTGAGTTCATCGTGCTCTCTGAAGGTTTGACGGTGCATGAACTGGCCGAGCAGATCCTAGTGCCTGAGACCGAGCTGATCAAGTCCCTGTTCTTCAAGGGCATTGCGGCCAACATTAACCAGACCCTCGACATCGAAACCGCTAAGATGGTGGCCGAAGAGTTTGAGGTGATGGTCGAGACCAGCGAGATCGAGTCCGAAGCCAAAAAGGTCACGGAAATGCTCGATGCCGCCGACCTCGACAGCCTGCAGCGTCGGCCTCCGGTGGTCACCATCATGGGCCACGTGGACCACGGTAAGACCACCCTGCTCGACTCCATTCGCAAAACCAAGGTGGCCCAGGGTGAGGCTGGGGGCATTACCCAGCACATTGGTGCTTACCATGTCGATGTGGAGCACGACGGGGTGGAGCACCAGATCGTCTTCCTCGACACCCCTGGGCACGAAGCCTTCACCGCTATGCGGGCGCGGGGGACTCGGGTGACCGACATTGCCATTCTGGTGGTGGCCGCAGACGACGGCGTGCGGCCCCAGACGATTGAGGCCATCAGCCACGCCAAGGCGGCGGAAGTACCGCTGATTGTCGCCATCAACAAGGTCGATAAAGAGACCGCCAACCCCGATCGCGTCAAGCAAGAGCTGATGGAGCACGGCCTAGTGCCCGAAGAGTGGGGCGGCGACACCATCATGGTGCCAGTGAGTGCTTTGTCTGGGGACAATCTCGACAGCCTGCTAGAAATGATCGTGCTAGTGGCTGAGGTGGGTGACCTCCAGGCCAACCCTGATCGCCTGGCCCGAGGCACTGTGATTGAGGCCAACCTCGACAAGGCCCGCGGCCCGGTGGCAACCCTGCTGGTGCAAAACGGCACTCTGCGGGTGGGCGATTCCATCGTGGCTGGCCCGATCCTGGGCAAAGTCAAGGCTATGCTCGATGATCGCCTGCGGCGGGTCAAGGTGGCTAGCCCCTCCTTTGCCGTTGAGGTGCTGGGTCTCAACGATGTGCCCGCCGCTGGGGACGAGTTTGAAGTCTACCCCGACGAAAAAGCTGCACGGGCTGTGGCTGATCGCCGCATGCTCGACCAGCGCCAGTCGCGCCTACAGCAGTCCATGGCCTCTCGCCGGGTGACCCTAAACACCATCTCTGCCCAGGCTCAGGAGGGCGATCTTAAGGATCTCAACCTGTTGCTCAAGGCCGATGTGCAGGGGTCAATCGAAGCGATTCTGGCGGCTCTTCAGCAGCTGCCCCAGAACGAGGTGCAGACGCGGGTGCTGCTAGCAGCACCCGGTGAAATCAGCGAAACCGACGTCGATCTGGCGGCTGCCAGTGGCGCGGTGATCATCGGGTTTAACACCACGCTGGCTCCGGGGGCGCGGCAGTCTGCCGACCGCCAGGGGGTCGATGTGCGTGACTACGAGGTGATCTACAACCTGCTCGACGACATTCAGGGCGCTATGGAGGGTCTCCTCGACCCCGAAATGGTGGAAGAACCCCTGGGTCAAGTGGAAGTGCGGGCGGTGTTCCCGGTGCGCAAGGGGGCTGTGGCAGGCTGCTATGTGCTCTCGGGCAAGGTGACTCGCAACTGCAACCTGCGAGTTGTGCGTGGTGGCGAGGCGGTTTACACCGGCAAGCTCGACTCCCTCAAGCGCATGAAAGAGGACGCCAAGGATGTGGCCGCCGGGTTTGAGTGCGGTATCGGCATCGACAACTTCAGCGACTGGAAAGAAGGCGACATCATCGACGCCTTCAAGATGGTCACGAAGCGTCGCACCCTGGCCATGGCCTAGAAGAACCCCCCGGAGGATTATTCCTCCGGGGGAATTTATGGGCAACTGTGTAGCAAGCAACGGAGTCAACCATGCAACCCTGGCGCTGCGATCCCTACCTGTGGGTACATTTGGCCGGGCTGGCCACAGTACCCTTGTGGATCGACCTGTGTCTGCTGGGGCTGGCGGTAGGTACCCCTACCTTGCCTGGGTTAGAACTGGCGGTGATGATTGCGCTGGGGGTGCTGCCGGTGCTGGTCATGCAGCTGCGGCAGCCCTTCTACATCTTTAGCCTGCCGGGACTGGCCCTGCGACCCACCGCTCTACAAGACGATCAGCGCCGCCTGCTGACTCAGTTTCGGCGCTGGCGGGTGCGCGTAGGAGCACTGCTGGTGCCCCTGCCGCTGGTGTGGGTGCTGGTGAAGCTCTATCCGCTGGCGTTTTTGGCCCGCGAGATCACTCCCTTTGGCGACTGGGGGCGGCTGGGCGGAGTTGTGATCGCAGCCCTCGGTTTCTTTTTTGCTAACCTGTTTCTTCAGGTGCCGGTGGCGGTGCTTCAGGTGCTGGCTACCCCAGACCGCCGCATGCAGACGGTGGTGCCCTACCCCGTTGATAAAATCGCCGCCGACTTTACCTGGTTCGGGCTGGCGATAGGCAAAATCTTCCCCACCCTGGCGCTTTCAGAGTCCGATGCGTCAGCTGCCGACGAAGCCGAAACCCTCCTAGAAAATTTCTCAGAAGACATCCTAGAAGACATCCCAGAAGATCTCCCAGAGGGTGTGAACCAGGCCGAGGCCAGCAGCGAGCCGCTGTCTAAGGAGGGTGTTGAGCACCTGCACCTGACGGAGGCAGCCGCAGCCCTAGCCGAAGCCGAGACGCTAGGGGAACAGGTAACACCAGAGGTAGTTCCTGCTGCTGAGCATGCTGCGGTGGATGCAGCGGTAGCCGATAGCCCTAAGCTGTCTCATCCAGACAGCGCCCATCCAGATATGTTGCATCCAGAGACGGCTGATCCAGAGACCTCTCATTCAGAAATTACTCATCCAGGGATGCCCCATCCAGAGATGGCCCACCCCGAGATAGATGAAACCCCCAGGGGTGAGGCTGCGATGGGTGATGCCTCAATGGCAGCATTACCGCCGGTGCCGGTGGAGGCTTTGGATGGAGAGGAGAAAGGCTTCCCGGTACTGGATACCATGACTCGCCAAAAATAAATTCGCAGCGAGTTCAGGACGTTTCAACTGACCAATGCCCATCCATGGAGCCTGATCGAAGCAAGGCATCGAAGATTTCAAACCTCAGCCAAGTCCTGAAGCGGAGCTTTGACCGTGGGAAAACTACAGATCCCGACCCGGACTTGGTATAGTCCCCCGGAATTATTGAATTTACAATGGCCGACTGTGGCGGTTGTCACAATTATGGCCGGTATGATTACGCTATGTTTGTAGAAATAGTTATTCACTGCTCCAGGATGTTCCCTTAGCTCTGTGGCGCTCGAACAGACCTGATTCTTGGAATGACACAGGATTTAGCGTTTACCTAAGATTTCTTTGAGGCAGCTATGGCCGTAACTCGCTCCGCAAACTCCACACCGCTTTCTGACCACGCCCGCATTTGGTACAGCCTCAAAAATGCGATCGCCGGCAGCTCTGGCTTCAAAAACTGGAAAGGTGAGCTGCCCGCCATTGAGGCAGAGACTGCACCCTTAGACCAGCTGGTGCGCCGCTATCTGCGCGAAACCCTAGAAACTCTGGCGTACTAGGTCAAAACCTAATTTCGGGGGCGGGGCTTGGGCTCTGGAAACGCAACCATTTCTGAGCTGGCTCTAGGATCTCGTCTAAGGCGACTTCTGGGAAATAGTTTCCCCAATATTGGGCAGTGCCCACCCACCCCTGTCAAGGTGAGGCAGATTTAGGGGTCGATCCCTCGAATTGGCCGCTGAGCCTAGGACTAGAAGTCCCAGGCTCAAAGCCGAAATCCTCTGAAGAGGATTATGGGCCATCTGCCTCAGTCTGCGACCGCAGACTTTCGCTATGAGCCAGGGAGTTCACTCCCTGGTGGTTGTGGCCGTAGTCCCTAGCCTATAGGCTTTTCGGGAATAGTTTAGCCACCTTGACAGGGCTGGCAGTGCCCACCCTGCGGCGGCTACAGTCGTTTGATTGAAGCTGATGTCTTCTTTTCTGGAAATTTTCTAACTACACCTTGTAGTATTGCCGATACCAGTCCACAAACTTCCCGATACCCTCTTCAATGGGGGTGCTAGGGGCAAAGCCAACATCGGCCATCAGGTCGCTTACGTCGGCGTAGGTGGCGGTTACATCCCCCGGCTGCATGGGGGCCAAGATTTTTTGGGCAGTTTTGCCCAAAGCTGTCTCAATCACCTGAATAAAGCGCAGCAGCTCGACCGGTTGGTGGTTGCCAATGTTGTAGATCTTGTAGGGCGCCTGGCTGTCGCTGTCAAGGTTATGACTGGCTGCGGGAGGGCGCTGCATCACCCGCACTACGCCTTCTACTACATCGTCAATATAGGTAAAGTCGCGCTGCATGCGGCCCTGATTGTAGACCTGGATGGGGCGATCACCCAAAATCGCCTCCACGAATTTAAAGTAGGCCATGTCGGGTCGCCCCCAGGGGCCGTACACCGTAAAGAACCGCAGCCCCGTGGTCGGAATTTGGTACAGGCTGCTGTAGGCATGGGCCATGAGCTCATTGGCCTTTTTGGTGGCGGCGTAGAGTGACACCGGGTGGTCTACCCGATCATCCACCGAGAAGGGCACCTTGCGGTTGGCCCCATACACCGAGCTAGAGGACGCAAACACCAGGTGCTCAACCCCCATTAGGCGGCAGCCCTCCAGCAGGTTCAAAAAGCCGGAGAGATTGCTGTCGGAGTAGGCGAAGGGATTCTCCAGGGAGTAGCGCACCCCAGCCTGGGCCGCTAGGTGCACCACATACTGAAACCGATGGCGGCTAAATAGCGTGAGCATACCCTCACGGTCAAACAGGTCGAGGTGCTCAAACGTAAACGCATCGTAGGCCTTTAGCTGGGCCAGGCGATCGCGCTTCAGCCCCACATCGTAGTAGTCGTTGAGGTTGTCAATGCCGTAAACCTCGACGCCGCTGCCTAACAGCCGGCGGGCGACAAAATAGCCCACAAACCCCGCCACTCCGGTAACCAGTATTGCGATGGCCGTTTCCCCCTGATTACACCAATATCGGTCAGACCAGTGTCAGTATTGTGCCCAAAGAATCCCTTAAAACCTTAAGTCTTTCGCCTAATTTTGCCTGGGGCGGTGCCAGCAGGAAGCCATTGCCGCCATCGGTGCTAGGATCAGGCCAAAGTAGCACAAAGAATGGCAAAGAGAAAGGACGTAGTCGTACATGCAAGAATTTGAAAAAACAATATCCTTCGGTGGTCGCGATATTCATCTGAGAGGTGGACTGTTGGCTCCCCAGGCTGGGGGCTCCGTGCTGGTGCAGTCGGGAGAAACAGCGGTTCTGGTGACCGCAACCCGCTCAACTGGCCGTCAGGGCATCGACTTTTTGCCCCTGCTGGTTGACTATGAAGAGCGTCTTTACGCGGCTGGGCGCATTCCCGGCGGGTTTTTGCGGCGAGAGGGGCGGCCCCCAGAGCGAGCTACCCTGATCTGTCGCCTGATCGACCGTCCCATGCGGCCTTTGTTTCCCCAGTGGCTGCGCGATGACATTCAAATCGTCGCCACCACCCTGGCTATGGATGAGCAGGTGCCCCCCGATGTACTGGCGGCGACCGGCGCTTCGATCGCAGTGCTGCTGGCCAAAATTCCCTTCGCTGGCCCGATGGCGGCGGTGCGCGTGGGCCTGGTGGGCGATGATTTTGTGATCAATCCCACCTACAAAGAAATTGAAACCGGCGATCTAGACCTGGTGGTAGCCGGGTCTCCCGACGGCGTGATCATGGTAGAGGCCGGGGCCAACCAGCTGCCCGAGGCCGATGTGATCGAGGCCATCGACTTTGGCTATGAGGTGGTGCAAGACCTGATCAAGGCCCAGCTAGAGCTGATCAAAGAGCTGGGTATCGAGGTGGTCACAGAAACCGAGCCCGAGGCTGACCCAACCCTCGAAACCTTTGTGGCAGAGAAAAGCACCGCTGCCGTCAAAGAGGTACTAAAGCAGTTTGAGCTATCTAAGCCCGAGCGCGACATCAAGCTCGACGCCATCAAGGATGAGCTTGCCGCCGCCATCGAGGCCCTAGACGACGACAACTCTGTGAAACTGGCGGTGGCGGCCAACGGCAAAGCTCTGGGCAACACCTATAAATCCGTCACCAAAAAGCTGATGCGTCAGCAAATTGTGGAGGATAAAGTGCGGGTGGATGGCCGCAAACTCGACGAGGTGCGGCCGATCTCCTGCCAGGTGGGTCTGCTGCCCAAGCGGGTTCACGGTACCGGGCTATTTCAGCGCGGTCTGACCCAGGTGATGTCGGTAGCTACCCTGGGCACCCCCGGCGATGCCCAGATGATGGATGACCTTCACCCCGACGACGAGAAGCGCTACCTGCACCACTACAACTTCCCCCCCTACTCGGTGGGCGAAACTCGGCCAATGCGATCGCCCGGCCGCCGCGAGATTGGCCACGGCGCGCTGGCCGAGCGAGCCATGGTGCCGGTGCTGCCCTCTAAAGAAGACTTCCCCTACGTGATTCGAGTGGTGTCAGAGGTGCTGTCGTCCAATGGCTCCACCTCCATGGGTTCGGTGTGCGGCTCTACCCTCTCGCTGATGGATGCCGGTGTACCGATCACTAAGCCCGTCAGCGGTGCCGCCATGGGTCTGATCAAAGAAGGCGACGAAGTGCGCATTCTCACCGATATTCAGGGCATCGAAGACTTCCTCGGCGACATGGACTTTAAGGTGGCCGGTACCGACACCGGCATCACCGCCCTACAAATGGATATGAAAATTACCGGTCTGCCGATGACGGTGATTGCCGACGCCATCAACCAGGCCAAGCCCGCCCGCCTGCATATTCTTGAGAAAATGCTGGCCACCATTGACACCCCCAGGGCCGAGCTATCGCCCTACGCCCCGCGCCTAATCAGCTTCAAGATCGACCCTGAAATGATCGGCATGGTCATCGGCCCCGGCGGCAAGAAGATCAAAGCGATTACCGAGCAGACCGGTGCCAAGGTCGATATCAACGACGACGGCACTGTGACTGTATCGGCGATCGAAGGCGAAAAAGCCCTCCAGGCCAAAGCCCTGATCGAGTCCATTGTCTTCAAGCCCGCCGCTGGCGACGTGTTTGTGGGCAAGGTCACTCGCGTCATCCCCATTGGGGCCTTTGTGGAGTTTATGCCCGGCCAAGAGGGCATGGTTCACATCTCGCAGCTGGCCGACTACCGAGTCGCCAAGGTTGAAGATGAGGTCAACGTGGACGACGAGGTGATTGTTAAAGTGCGTGAGATCGACGGCCGTGGTCGCATTAACCTCACCCGCCTCAACATTCACCCCGATGAGGCATCGGCAGCCCGCGAGGCAGCGGCGCTGCGTTAGAGCCGCGTTAGAAAATGGGCAGGGGAGGGCGGTGAGGAGGATACGGAAGGTCTCGCTTTTCGCCCCTCTTTGCCCGATGCCCCTTGCCCTATTTTTCCCATCCCCTTGCCCCCAAATCAAACGTTGCACGCTGCAACATTTGATTTGGGGGTTCTTTTCTTAGTACGATGCAGTGATACAAGTCTGTATACCTAGCCTCTAACCTCAAAACACCGTGCGAAAAATTGTTATTGCTGGCAACTGGAAAATGTACAAAACCCAGGGAGAAACCCTGGATTTTTTGCGCCATTTCCTGGGGCAACTGACCGAGACCCCCGACGGACGGGAAGTGGTTCTGTGCGTACCGTTTACGGCCCTGGGGGCGCTGTCTAAGAGTCTGCACGGAGTCAGGGTCAAAGTGGGCGCTCAAAACATTCACTGGATGCCTGAAGGAGCCTTTACCGGCGAGATCTCTGGGGATATGCTGCGAGAGCTGGGGGTGCGATACGTGATTGTGGGCCACAGCGAGCGCCGCCAGTACTTTTCCGACACCGACGAAACCGTGAACCTGCGGCTCCAGGCAGCCCAGCAGTGCGGCCTGACTCCGATACTGTGCGTAGGTGAAACTAAAAATCAGCGCGATGCTGGCGAAACTCAGTCGGTAATTGCTACCCAGATCGAAAAGGGTCTAGTCGATGTCGATCAAAACAACGTCATCATTGCCTACGAGCCGATTTGGGCGATCGGCACTGGCGACACCTGCGAAGCCATTGATGCCAACCAGGTGATTGGGGGCATCCGCAAGCTGCTGAAAAATCCTGACATTACTATTCAGTACGGCGGCTCGGTCAAACCGAGCAATGTCGATGAGTTGATGGCCCAGCCGGAGATCGACGGTGCCCTGGTGGGTGGTGCGAGCCTAGAACCAGACAGCTTTGCCCGCATTGTCAACTTCCAGTAACCGTCGCCCCGACTGCCTAAAGTCATCCTGGTAAAACCTAAGCGCTAAGGCTTTCAAACCTAATATAGATGCAAACGCAGCATCGTTTTAGGGTGCGGCTTTTTGAGACTGGCCGAGAAATACTGAGACGGTTATTTCAGGGTCATCTCGACCGTCGGTACTGGCAACGCCTATTGTGTTTTTTCCCATGCAGCAAACAGAAACCGCTTATACGTCACGACTTGGAAGGTTAGCTATTTTTAGAACGAAAGAATAGGGGTTTGAGCCACTGGATTGGGCGCTGAAACCCCCATTCCGTCGATTAACCTTCCAAGTCGTGTATACGTCCCATTATGGTAGTAACCATCAGGCGATAGTCTTCAATCGGTACCATTTCACGCTGATCTGCTTCGCTAGGCTATGAGAGAAATCGGTTGAACCCGTTGTGAACGCCGACAAGACTCGCTTACTCCAGTAGATTGACCGTCTGCTAGCCTCTTGCCGAGGCAAGTGCTTGACTTCGTTAACCGCTGAAATACTAAGCTGTCTTAGCCTAGTTGAGCCTCTACGGGGCTTAAAAAAACTGGAATTTATTGGCCCAATGGCGGAGGAGGGGAATGAACCTTGACAATCCCCGCATAGAATGAGGTGTTGTCGCTCCTTGTCGGCGACTCAGGTTCTGGTCATACATACCCTACGCGAACTCCCCCGCCGTGAAGTTATTCCTATTCCACACCCCCGAAGAAGTGCCCGAGCAGGGCGTACCCGACTGCGCGATCGCCATTGATGTGTTGCGGGCCACTACTACCATGGCGGCGGCCCTGGCGGCGGGGGCCGAGGCGATTCAGGTGTTTAGCGACATTGAGAGTCTGCTAACCACCAGCGAAGCCTGGCCCGCTGACCAGCGCCTGCGGGCGGGGGAGCGGGGCGGCGGCATGGTTGAGGGCTGCGACCTGGGCAACTCGCCCCTTGACCATTCTCCTGATCGCTCTGGGGGCAAGCGGCTTTTTATGAGTACCACCAACGGCACCCGCTGCCTCAAGCGCATTGAGCATGCCCCCACGGTCATTACCGCTGCCCTTACCACCCGCCAGGCGGTGGTCAATTTCTTGCTGACCCACAACCCAGAGACCGTGTGGCTAGTCGGATCGGGCTGGGAGGGCACCTACTCGCTTGAAGACACTGTCTGTGCCGGGGCTGTCATCCACGGGGTGATTGCCGCTACCGGGCAAACATTTAAGGACCTGGCGGGCAACGATGCGGTGATTGCCGCCGTCAGTCTCTATCTCCAGTGGCAAGACCAAATGCTCGACCTAATGCACTATGCTAGCCACGGCCAGCGTCTGCTGCGCCTTGACAATGAGGCCGACCTCAAATACTGCGCCCAGCTGGACGTGCTCGACATTGTGCCCCGCCAGCACGAAGTCGGGGTGCTGGGACTTTGAGTTCGGACGGTGTTGGGTATTGGGGTATCCGGTATTGAGTGCCAGGTATCGAGGTTTATGCGTTGCCGTGAACCTCATACCGTGAACCCAAATCCCCTAGAGCAAAGGGATGAAACGCCCGCAGCTCAAGAGATGGCGCTGATACCTCGGTGAATTCCGAAAAACTTTAAAGGAAGCTTCACACAGCACTTATTTCTTCTTTACGTAGGTCCGCCTATGTTAGTTATGAGCCGCAAGGTTCTTATAAGGGACGTACTATACTGAAACATCTAAGAAACTAGAGCCCCCAGCTTTCGAGCTGGGGGCTTTAGTTTTGGGACAAAGTTTCAGCGGCGGTTCAAGATATAAGGCTTAAGGAGCTGATGGAGTGTGGGCAGGAGGTGCTGTGCAGCGATTGATGGTTGAGCCGAGCCAGGTAGTGGCTGACCAGCTACACCTGAGCGACACCCAGCAGCACTATCTATACCGGGTGCTGCGCCTGGGGGAGGGACAGCAGTTTGTCGCCCTCGACGGCCACGGGCAGCAGTGGATCGCTACCCTGACGGCAGAGTCTGACCTGGCTACGCTGGTTGCAGCTCCTCCCTCTACTGAGGGGAACCAGGCTCCGATTGACCTAGCGATCGCACTGCCCAAGGGCAACGGCTTTGACGAGGTGGTGCGCCAGACCACCGAGCTGGGGGTGAGCACCCTTCAGCCGGTAATTAGCGATCGCACCCTGCACCAGCCCAACCCTAAAAAGCTGGAGCGCTGGCAGCGCATCGCCGCCGAAGCCACTGAACAGTCGGAACGGCTGCTGCTGCCTGAGATTTTGGCTCCGCTGCCCTGGCGCGATTATCTCAAGCAATCTATCGAAGGGAACTGCTGGATCTGCGTGGCGCGGGGGGATGCGCCCCACCTGCTGGCGGTGGCCCAGGCCAGTGACCCTGCCCTCCCCGTCGTAATTGCCACGGGGCCAGAGGGAGGGTGGACTGAGCATGAGCTGGAGGGTGCGATCGCAGCCGGTTTCCAGCCCGTTTCCCTCGGTCCCTGCATTCTCAGGGCCGTTACTGCGCCCCTGGCCGCCCTTACCCTAGTTACCGCCGCCCGTGCTCTGGCCAAATCTAAGACTGAAACCTAAAGAGATCTAAAGCAGTCTTCGGAGTCATTCTCAATAGCAAGAAATTATTGCAAATACCCCCAAGAATTCGTTAGTATTCTCATTAAGGATAAGTTATTGAATTCTAGCGGGGAGGAACCACGCTATGGCTGCTTACACTCCATCAGCCCTAAAGGCCGAGCTTAACGAGCGCGGCTGGCGCATGACTCCCCAGCGAGAGACCATGCTCAAAACCTTTCAGAATTTGCCCGAGAGCACTCACCTGAGCGCCGAAGATCTCTGCGACATGCTGGAGAAAGAGGGCGAACCGATCAGTCTCTCCACCATTTACCGCAACCTCAAGCTGATGGCCCGCATGGGCATCTTGCGGGAGCTAGAGCTAGCTGAGGGCCAAAAGCGCTATGAAATCAACCAGCCCGCGCCCCATCACCACCACCACCTGATCTGTGTGCGGTGCAACAAAACCATCGAGTTTAAAAATGACTCGGTGCTCAAAGTGGGGGCCAAAACCGCCGACCGCTCGGGCTATCACATCCTCGACTGCCAGCTGCTGATCCACGGCATCTGCCCCACCTGTCAGCGCTCCATCGTGCCGCTCTAAGGGGTGCAAGGTAAAAGAAGGGGTGTAAGGTAAAAGGCTCACGGTTCAAGGTCTGTGCTTCGCCTTGAACCGTGAACCTTGCACCGTAGACCGTAAATCTTGCACCCAAAACCCGTCTACAGAACTTCGTGGGTGTATTTGTGCTGCTTGACGTTGTCGTTTTTGGAGATTTTGCGCTGGCTGTTGAGCACCCGCTTGCGCTCGGTAGAGTGGTTGAGGTCGCGCTTGACGGTGCCCACGGGCACCAGGTTAGCTGCCTCGGGTCGAGACTGGTAGGTGCGGGCGGCGGCCTGAAGGCGTTCTTCAAAGTCGGCGCAGGGCTGGGCCGGGGCAGCGGCGATTTCGGTTAGGTCGAGGGCCAGGGCCAGGGCCAGGGTGGCACCGCAGATGGCCGTATACGAAGTGGGGATGCCCTGGAGTACCGATTGCAGGTAGGCCGAGGGAATTGGCTCTAGCACCTGAATTTCGAGGGTTTCGCCCTCGTGGCGCAGGTAGCAGGTGGCCAGACCCACCACCACGTAGCTATCGGCGGGTAGGGTGCTGGCTGGGGTCTGAGGTGCGGTTTGAACCATAGTATTTAGTCAAGATTACGGCAGTGCCCGCTGCGGTAAGACGGGTCTTGGTAAATTCGATCCCCACTTCTAGCTGTAAGTGTAAGAATTACATCTGATCCCCCTTTTTAAGGGGGGCAGGGGGGAGCTTCCGGAGGAATTCGCCCTTGAATTCTAACTTTCTGGGTTGGGGGGGCTGCGATCGTGCCCTCAAACCGTCACAAAACACAACTTGTTTGCTTCAGAAACCGGGTTCCTTCGGGGAGTTGCCTAGATCCATGGCCACAGCCACAGAAACCCGGTTTTTCGATTGTTGGAATACTTGCGAGGGGTGGGCGGTGGGTTACAGCGGGGCAGGGTGGATGGGGTAGTAGCGAGGTTGGGGTGTCCGCCTAACCCACCCTACGGATATTTGAGGCCCCGAATTTATTCTCGCAGAGATGTTGAAGCAGAATCATCAGTGAGCTGCATGCCAATCCTGGGCCTGCTGGTGAATGGTGTCCAGTTCGTCTGGCTCCATCCGGTCTAGGTTCTTGAGAATGAAGCTCATGCGGCCCTGGGCTTGCAGCTTGTCGCGGTGGCGATGGAGAAAATTCCAGTAAAAGAAGTTAAACGGGCAGGCGTCTTCCCCGGTGCGCGCTTTGGGGTTGTAGCGGCAGCCCTTGCAGTAGTCGCTCATTTTGTTCACGTAGTTGGCCGACGAGGCGTAGGGCTTCGACGCCAGCAGCCCGCCGTCGGCAAACAGACCCATACCAATCACGTTAGTCTGCATCACCCAGTCGTAGGCGTCGATAAACACCGCGTGGAACCAGTTCTCAACCTCTTGGGGGGTAAACCCAGCAATCAGCGAAAAGTTGCTGAGAATCATCAGCCGCTGAATGTGGTGGGCGTAGCCGGTGCGGTGGATCTGACTAATCGCCTGGTGCAGGCAGTTCATCTCTACCTCCCCCGTCCAGAAAAACTCGGGTAGGGGCTGCTGGTGGTCAAACCAGTTGCGCTGGGCGTAGTCGGCATCGAAGTGGCTGTACAGCCCCCGCATGTATTCTCGCCAGCCCATCACCTGGCGAATGAAGCCTTCCACGCTGTTGAGCGGCAGGTCGCGATCGGCAAAGGCTGCTTCTGCCCGCTCCACTACCTCTAGGGGGTGTAGCAAACCCAGATTTAGGTAGGGCGACAACAGGGCGTGCCACATGGTGTCTTCGCCCGTGACCATGGCATCTTGGTAGGGGCCAAAGGTCTCTAGCCGCTCGGCAATGAATACATCCAGCACTTGCAGCGCTTGCTCGCGGGTGACGGCCCAGTTGAAGGGGGTCGTGTCGCCAAAGGTGGGAATCTCTAGCTTCTCAACCCTGTCGATCACCGCTTGGGTGGTGGCGTCAGGCTCAAACCAGCGGGGGGTGGGGGTGTTGAGCTTGCCCTTAGGCGGCTTGCGGTTGTCTTTGTCGAAGTTCCACTGGCCGCCGATGGGGTCTTTGCCCTCCATTAGCACGTCAAAGCGCTTGCGGCCTTCGCGGTAAAAGCTCTCCATCAGCAGGCCCTTGCGCTTGTCGGCCCAGTCTTTGAAGTCGGCGGTGCTCCAAAGAAACAGGTTGTTGTCGAGTATGGTCAGCTTACAGGGCAGATCTAGCCCCGTCAGCCAGGCGGTGAAGGGATGATCCACCGCATCCATGATTCGCAGTTCGGTAATGTTTTCGGCTTTGAGCCAGTCGCGCAGGGCGGTTTCGGTGTCGTCGGCAATGCTGTAGGTGACGGCCCACCCGGCACTCCTCAATTCATCAGCAAAGTGGCGCATGGCCGCCCACACCAGCACAAGCTTTTGCTGGTGGTAGAAGCGTTCTTTGGCAAACTGGGTGGATTCTATCAAGAGAACCGGGGCACCCTGGCCCATGCAGGTGGCCAAAGCCGCCTGGTCTTGCCACAGCTGATTGCCCAATACCCAAACCCCGATCGTCATGGCGCTGCGTCCTTGAAGTGATCTTTTTTATTGTTACGCAGGTGCAGAAAATAACTCGATGCTGTCAACCGTCGGATGGTTCGGTAAAGCAAGGGAGAAGTTAGGGTGTCCTGGTTTAGGAGCAGACAAATTCTTGAGAAAACCGCCTCGTCATCCCCTCTTGGGAGGGGCTAGGGGTGGGTTAGTCTGGGTCAGTGGTCGACCTATCCCCACGCAGTGACACATTCTTGGCGCTGTTTAACCCACCCCGCCCTTCGGGCACCCCTCCAGGGAGGGGATAGAGCTAATCTTGCAGGGTAGAGGCTCGTCCAGTGAGGCGCTGAAACAGCAGCTGCACGCCCAGCAAGAATATTCCCACGGCGGCGAGGCCAAAGATGCCGGCCCCGAGGGCGGCCATGCCAACCACCAGGGTGCGCACGGCTGATGAAATATTCACCACGGCCGGGTTGTCTGACAGCACGGGCCGGGCCGCAAAGTTGGCGGCGATGGAGAGCATCATGCGGTAAGCCAGCATGGCGATGGTGCCCGCCACAAAGGAACCGCTAAAGCACTGAAGAATTTTGGCGGTCGGGGGTGTGGTGAGGGTAGTAGGGTCGTCGGCCATGGGTTTAGATCATCTAGAAGACGTTATGTATCTCAGTTTACCTAGGGGCGGTCATGCCCACCCCTGCCAAAAGATCTGTAGGGTGGGCATTGCCCACCAAGGTCGAGGCCAACGTCTAATCATCTCTATTCTTGCCCAAAGGGATGCTGGATCTTGTGCAGCAGGTCGTAGAACGGTTGCCAGTTGTCGTCGGTGGTTATGGGTTCCCAGATGGCTTCGATTTCGGGGCGCAGCAGCACGGTTTGGGGGTTGGTGCCCTTGAGCAACGAGGCAACTTGCCCCATCTGCCCAGCCTCAAGGCTTTGCAGGCAGCGGTGGTAGGTCTGCCGCCAGGCTTCGAGCGGGGCGACGGCGACTGGGTCTGAGGCTTCTAGGGTGGTGCTAAAGATTTGGCTGGCGTCGTCGCGCCAGGTGGGGGAGAACTGCTGGGTAAGACCGAGGAAGAAATCGTGATAGCCCACTTCTACAGCCGTGAGCAACTCAAGGGTTTGGCTAACGAGGGGGGTGGCCAGGTCATCGGCCAGCGATTCAAAGCCCAGCTTTTGCAGCATGCGCTGCTGGTAGTAGGCGGCGTAGCGATCCTTAAACGGTTCTAAAACAACTTCTAGATCGGCCTCGGGCATGATCAGCTTGAGGGGCTTTTGCAAGGCCTTGAGATTCATCTGGCAGATGATCGGCTGGTTGCCGTAGCTGTAGCGCCCAGCGTAGTCAAAGTAGGCGGCGGTGAAGCGGGGGTCGTAGCCATCCATAAAGGCGAAGGGGCCGTAGTCGAAGCTTTCGCCGGTGATCGACATGTTGTCGGTGTTAAGCACGGCGTGGCAAAAGCCCACCGACATCCACTGGGCGGCGAGGCGGGCAACGCGATCGCACAATTCCCCATAAAAATGTAGATACCGCTCTTGGGCATCGGTAAACAGCCGCGCCTCAGGGTAGTAGAGGTCGATCACATGCTCTAGCAGCTTGGCGATTAGATCGGGACGGTTGAGATATTCCAGCCGCTCAAAGGTGCCAAAGCGAATGTGCGACTGGCTAAAGCGCACCAGCACTGCCGATCTCGTGGGGGAAGGCTCATCGCCGCGCCATAGGGCTTGGCCGGTTTCAATTAGGCTGAAGGCGCGGGAGGTGTTGACCCCCAGGGCGTGGAGCGCCTCTGCCGCCAGCACTTCGCGGACGCCGCCCTTGAGGGTGAGCATGCCGTCGCCGCCGCGCGAGTAGGGGGTAGTGCCAGAGCCTTTGGTGCCAAAGTCGTAGAGGGTGCCGTCGGTGCCCTGCACTTGGCCGTAGAGAAAGCCGCGCCCGTCGCCCAAAAAGGGGTTGTATTCGCCAAACTGGTAGCCGTGATAGCGCAGAGCCAAGAAGGGCTCGCGCCCCTGAAACTTGCCAAAGGTTTCGATAAAGTTATTATCGCTGACGGTGGCGGGTTCGAGGCCGAGTCGCCGCACCACGTCGTCGTTGCGAAAGCGGAGGATATGCTGGGGAAATTCGGCGGCGGCGACAATGTCGTAGTAGTCATCCCCCAGGGACTCTAGGGCAGGCAGGTAGTCGAGGGCGAGCAGGGGGTTGGCGGCAGTCATAGAATCTAGCGGAGAGTGACAGGACTTTAACAACAAGAGTATTACTAAAGTATCGCAAACTTTTTCCTAAGTCTGGGGTTCGCCCGCAGAGATCCTAGGGTTCTGGTTCAAGATCTGTTGTCTTGCCCCTGGCCCTGACTAGAACTCTCGCCATGGACAGCGTTACTACGTAGAACGTAGCAACGATCAGATAGGAAACAACAAAAAAGCGC
>DAIPYU010000046.1:29946-33574 GCA_036782635.1 Nodosilinea sp. CTOTU7353 | reverse complement strand
TCATTCATTAAGCCGTCTACCTGTACGGTGGCCACACAGAACTCGAAAATCTTGGCGCTGTCTGAAGGTGCTTGCAACACCAACAGACAGCTAACCCCGCGCATCTAACCAGCAGATTGCGAGGCTAGGCCCATCGTACCCTAGCCCCCTCAGTTTGCATTTAACTGCGGGTGGCTAGGGTTTTCGCGTTCTGTTTTCTTCCCCCAACCACAAGAGGAAACAGAACCGATGCTTGAATATCTAGAACCCGACCCCAGCGACAACCAAGACGACCCAGGGACCGGGTCCCTGCCGCTATCACAGGGGACAGGGGGCAACGACCGAGGGACCCGGTCCCTAAAACCCCTCACCCCCGAAAAAGTGCGCCACATGCTCTACGGCAGCCTTGCCGCCCTAGACCGCACCATCAAAATCCTCCATGCCCTGGGCTACGCCGACCCCAACGACTGGAGCGACCCCATCCCCGTGCCCCCCAGCGCCGAAGGGGCACCCACCACCGCCGCCCAGTGGATGGTGATCATGACCAAAACCGTGCTGATAGAGTAGCGAAGCCGTTAAAAGCGCCCCTCAAAAGCGCCCCGGCTGGGGCGCTTTTGGGGTTGTGTGGGTAATCAGCTGATCTGCTCAGAGCGGCTGGCGCACCCCTGGCGGCTGCGCCGCCCGCTGCAACGCACTCAACCCCACCTCAGCCAAAAACGCCAGCAGCGCCACCGGCACCGCCCCCACCAGCAAAATCGCCGGGTCGTAAACGGCAAACCCCAGCACAATAAACACCCCCAGCCCCCCAGCCCCCACAAAGGCGGCCAGGGTAGCGCTGGCGATCACCTCCACCGCAGCGGTTTTGATGCCCGCAATCACCACCGGCAGCGCCAGCGGAATTTCTACCCGTTTGAGAATATCGCCCGAGGGCATGCCCATGCCCGTCGCCGCCTCGCGAATCGCCGGACTGATATTGCGAAAGGCCACATCGGTACTAATTAAAATCGGCGGCATTACCAACAGCGTCAGCGCCAGCACCGCCGACCAAAAGCTAAGGCCTAAAAACGGCACCGCCAAAAACAGCACCGCCAAACTAGGAATCACCCGCAAAGCGTTGAAGGTGTTGAGCATCACCGTGGAGACCAGGCGCGATCGCGCGCTCCACCACCCCAGCGGCAACCCCACCACCAGCCCAATCGCCAGGGGCACCGCCACCAGCAGCAGGTGCTGTTGCAGAGCGGTGAGAATGCGATCGCTATTCTCCAGCGCATACTGGTAGGCGTTCTGCAGAGTTGGCAACATAGGATAAATGTTAGAAAAGCCGTGCGTAGGATGGGTAAAGGGCCTCGCCCGTGCCCATCGTTAGGCATTCGTGCCGATGGGCACGCAAGCTTTGCCCATTCTACGAAGGGATGTTCTGATCCAGAGAGCAAAGTTTCTATCTCAGATTCTAAGCCCATATTCCCTATGCTGTAAGCCGCTGCTCGGTTTCGCCGTCGAACCAGTGAAGCGATTCCGGCGGCAGCGCCAGCTTTAGATTTTCCTTGCTCCAGGCGGCATCGGCGGGAATCAGGGCGCGCAGCGTGAGGCTGGGGTCGCCCTGCACCTTTAGGCTCACCAGGTCGTGCATGCCCAGGTTTTCAACTAAAAACACGTTGCCGCTGACAATGTGGGTATCGCCCGGCTGGGGCAGCCGCAGATGCTCGGGGCGAATGCCAAGAATCACTGAGGAAGACTTTACCCCACCGGGCAGCGGCAGGCGAAAATCGCCCAGGGCCACGTCATTACCGCTGCGGCTGAGGGGAAATAGGTTCATCTGGGGGCTGCCGATGAAGCTGGCCACAAAGCGATTGGCCGGGGTTTTATAGATGTCGTGGGGGTGGCCCAGCTGTTGCAGGTGGCCATCGCTGAGCACCGCCACCTTGGTCGAGAGGGTCATGGCCTCGGTCTGGTCGTGGGTGACGTAGACAATGGGCGATTTTTGGTCGGCAAAAATCTGCTTGAGGTCGGCCCGCACCTGCTCACGCAGCAGGGCATCGAGGTTGCTGAGGGGTTCGTCGAGCAAAAATACGTCGGGGTTACGCACCAGGGCGCGGGCCAGGGCCACCCGCTGCCGCTGACCGCCCGAAAGTTTAGCGGGCTTGCGGTCGAGCAATGGGTCTAGGCCCAGCACCCCAGAGGCCTCCTGCACCCGCTTTTGAATGTCGCCGGCGGGCAGGCGGCGCATCTTTAGCCCCGACGCGACGTTATCGCGCACGGTCATGTGGGGGTAGAGGGCATAGCTCTGAAACACCATGGCAATGTTGCGATCGCCCGGTGCTAGGGGGCTAACATCGCGATCGCCGATCATCACCCGCCCCTCCGTGGGCTGGTCTAGCCCCGCAATCAGCCTGAGGATAGTGGACTTGCCGCAGCCCGACGGCCCCACCAGGGTCAAAAATTCGTTGTCTTCCACCGCCAGATTGAGCTTTTTGACCGGCACAATATCGCGGCTGTAGGCTTTGGTGAGGTTTTGCAGTTCGAGTTTAGCCATGATCGTTGGGGAGTAGGTGAGTAGGTGAGTAAGTGGGTGGGTGAGTAGGTGAGTGGGTGAGTGGGTGGAAGAGAGAGCGGATGGGTAGGAGTGGGTGGGGAAGCAGTCTTGTCTTGATTGCTCACCTACCCACCTACCCACCTACCTAACCACTCATCTACCCCTTCACAGAGCCTGACGTCAGGCCCTGCACAATGCGCCGCTGGAAGAACAGCACCAGCAGCACCAGGGGCAGGGTGCCGACCACCGTCGCTGCGGCCAGGGGGCCGTAGGGTACATCAAACAGGGTGGTGCCGCCGAGCTGGGCCGCCGCCACCGGGATGGTTTTCATGCTCTCGCGGCTCATAAAGGTGAGAGCAAACAAATACTCATTCCAGGCAAAGATAAAGGCGAGAATGCCGGTGGTTACCAGGGCGGGCAGGGTCATGGGCAGCACAATGCGCCAGAGCATCTGCACGGTACTGTAGCCATCGACCCGCGCCGAGTCTTCTAGATCGCGGGGCAGCTGCTGAAAGAAGCTGCGCATCACCAGAATGGTCAGCGGCAGGTTAATGGCGGTGTAGGGAATAATCAGCGCCAGGTAGTTGTTGGCCAACCCAAAGGCCCGCACCACCTCCAGCAAACCCAAAAACAGCAGAATGTAGGGAAACAGCGTCACCACCAGCACCATGGCAAGCAAAATTTGCTCGCCCGGAATTCGCAGGCGAGCTAGGGCATAGGCCGCCGGAGACCCCAGCGCCAGGCACAGCACCGTGGACACAATGGCCACCAGGGCGCTGTTAAACATGTAGATGTGAAACTGGTTGAGCCGAAAGAGATCTAGGTAGTGGCTGAAGGTGAGCTGATCTAACCCCGGGAAATACACCACCGGGGTCTGGGTGATGGCGGCGTTGGTTTTAAACGAGGTCAGCACCTGCCACACCACCGGGGCCAGGCTAAAGATGACCGTAAAGGCGATCGCCATCCACAGCAGCACCCGCATCCAGGGAAAGCTGCGATCGGTGGTTTGGGGCGGAGCGGTGGTCTGGGGAGAAACGGTGGTCATGGGGGTTTTAGATTGAGGATTTTGGCTTGGCATCCCCTCCTGGGAGGGGCAGGGGTGGGTTCTAGGGATTT
>DAIPYU010000046.1:0-29846 GCA_036782635.1 Nodosilinea sp. CTOTU7353 | reverse complement strand
TGGCTTGGCATCCCCTCCTGGGAGGGGCAGGGGTGGGTTCTAGGGATTTTGGCTTCGCATCAGGGGCAGGGGTGGGTTCTAGGGATTTTGGCTTGGCATCCCCTCCTGGGAGGGGCAGGGGTGGGTTCTAGGGATTTTGGCTTCGCATCAGGGGCAGGGGTGGGTTCTAGGGATTTTGGCTTGGCATCCCCTCCTGGGAGGGGCAGGGGTGGGTTCTAGGGATTTTGGTTAAGGAAGCCTCGGCCCCAAAATCCCCAATTGAACTATTCGGTCTTGGCGCGCAATCGAGATAGGTAGAGCCAGGTCAGACCCACGATCGCCACCAGCACCAAAAACGTCACCGTCACCAGGGCCGCGCCGTAGCCAAAGTCGAGGTAACGCATAACGGCGGCGTAAATATAGATCGACACCATCTCGGTGGCACCGCCCGGGCCGCCGCCGGTCATCACCTCAATCAGGTCAAAAATGCCAAAGGACTGGGCAAAGCGAAACAGCATGGCAATCACGATCTGCGGCGCAATCAGCGGCAGCGTAATTTGCCTAAAGCTCTGCCAGGGGCTGGCCCCATCCAGGGCATGGGCCTCGTATAAATCCTGAGAAATTGACTGTAGCCCCGCCAGCAGCAAAATCGCCACAAAGGAGGTCGTCTTCCACACGTCGGCGGCGATCACCGCCACCATCGCCCAAAACGGCTCCCCCAGCCAGTTCACCGGGCTGGCGATCAGCTGCAGCCGCAGCAAAATATCATTCCAAACGCCAAACTCGGTGTTAAAAATCCAGCGCCAGGCCAGGGCAATCAGGGCCGTGGGCAAGGCCCAGGGCAGAATGGCTGCCGTGCGCACCAGGCCCCGGCCCCGAAAGGCCTGATCGAGGGAGAGGGCAATAATCAACCCCAGCCCCAGCTCAAAGATCAGCGTAAATACAGTAAAAACTGCCGTGTTCCGCATGCTTTGCCAAAAGCGGCCATCCTGCACCATCTGGGCGTAGTTGTCTAAGCCGCTAAACACCGGCTCCAAATTGGTGCTGAGGTTTTCGGTAAAAAAGCTCAGCCAAAAGGCTCGCAAAATCGGAAAGGCATAGACCAGCAGTAGCACCACCAGGGCCGGTGCCACCAGCAGCCAGCCGGTGCGCTGTTGTCGTTCTCGAATGTAGTCTCGGGTCATGGGGTCGGGGAGTAGGTGGGTGGGTGATTGGGTAGGTGGGTGAGTGGGTGAGTAGGCGAGTAGGTGGGTGGGTGGGTGAGTGGGTGAGTAGGGCGGTAAGTGGACAAAGTAAAGAGAACGAGTGTTTTGAGGAAGTGGAGCATTAGATACGTTCTAGCTACCCACCTACCCACCTACCCTTCTACCCTTCTACGCCCAAAACCCGGCGGCTCTCGCCAGCGGCGCGTTCCATGGCCACTGCTGGGGTCATTTGGCCAGAGATAGTGGCGCTCAAGTAGCGTTGCAGAATGTCAGAAACCTGGGCGTACTGCCCCACGGGAGGGCGCGGCACGGCCGTTTCTGCCACCTCTAGCAGCTGTTCAAAGTGGGGAAATTCTGCCAGTACGTCGGGGTCGGTGAACAGGGCGCGACGGCTGGGCACGTAGGCAAACTCGGTGACGAACTCCTTCATCGGCTCATAGCTGGTGAAAAACTCCACCACCCGCCAGGCTTCCTCGGGGTGCGGGGTGCTAGCGGAAATACCGAAACCCCAGCCGCCCAGGCAGGCGGCGGGCTGCTGGCCATCGTCGTGCACCATGGGCTTGAGGGCGATATTCCCGGCCACCGCAGAGCCTTCGCGGTTGGCTTCGGCCCAGACGTAGGGCCAGTTGCGCAGAAAGGCCACGTTGCCGTTTTCAAACTGGCGCAGAGAATCTTCTTCGATGTAGTTGGTCACGCCGGGGGGAGTAATGCCGTCGGCAATCACATTCTTCATGAACTCAGCGGCCTGGATGCCAGCGGGCTGATCGAGTCCCACCTCTAGGGTGTCTGGGTCAACCCAAAAGCCGCCGTAGCCCGCGATTAGCTCTACAAAGTTGGTGACAATACCTTCGTACTGCGCTCCCTGCCACACAAACCCCCAGTTCACGTCGGTCTGCTCTTGGATCGCCTCGGAGGCGGCAATCAGATCGCTAAAGGTTTCGGGGGGCTCTAGGCCCACCTGTTCAAGCAGATCGGTGCGGTAGTAGAGCATGCCCATGTCTGAGCGGAAGGGCATGCGGTAGAGGCCGTCTTGGTAGAGACCTGCGGTTACATCGGCCTCTAGAAAGTCATCGAGTTCGGCTTCGCTGACTCGATCAGACAGGTCTAGCAACCACCCAGCGGCGGCAAATTTTGGAATCCAAACCACGTCTGAGAAGAGAATGTCGTAGGGCGAATCGCCCAGCAAAAAGGAGGTGGTGTAGAGGTTCTCGACCGCATCGGCGGCGTTGGGGCCGCGCACCATCTCAATGCGAATATCGGGGTTTTCGGCCATAAACTGCTCGGCCAGGCCCCGCATTTGGTCAGCTTCTACGGCGCGCAGCAAAAAGGAGATCGTGACGGGCTGCTGTGCCCGCACGCCGACCCCCACCAGCAGCGCCCCCGCCGTGACCGCCACAGCTAAGAGGATCAGGCTCAGCCTTTTCCAGCCACGGCTAAAAAATCTCGAAAACGTTCTATCAAAAAATCTGTTAAACAAAATTAAGCCTGGAAATTTAACTCCCAGGCTTACCACCGTGCAAAAAGCTGAACAAAATGTTCGTTGCTGGCCAACCCAGGTCTCCTAATAAAATAGGAAAGCCTGGAGGGCAGCCTCTATCTTAGGGAAGATTTCAGGTAAAATTCATGGCTGAGTCGGAGCTGGTTCTAGGGGCGAGGTGGGCGCGCCCGGAGCTAGCGGTGCGCCGAGGCCGCCCGGAGCTAGCGGCGAAGTCGGGGCAAAGGGGTCGGCCTCGGGGAAGTTGTCAAAGCCTTCGGGGAACCCATCGAGAGAGTCTTGGGGAAACCCCTCTGGGAAACCTTCGCCCTCAGGAGCATCAATGGATGGCCCCAGGGTTTGATCGCGGGGCAGCGTGGCCAACGCCACGCGGCTACCCCCCACATCCCGCAGTTCGTCGAGTACGGTGACCACCTCTTCGTAACGAGCGTCGCGGGAGGCGTAGAGGACGATGAGCCCGTTGGGGTTAGTTTGAATAAACTGAGCCAGCACGTCTCTGAGCACCGCGATGGGCACGGGCTGCTGGTCGAGGTACACCTGGCCAAAACCATCGATGCTGACATAGACGCGATCGCCCTCCTGACTGAGCTGTCCGGGCAGTGGCTCGCCGGTGTTGGCCGCAGGCAGGTCTAGATCAATCGCCTGCTGGCGGGTTAGCCCCACCGCCGCCAAAATAAAAAACGTCAGAATGCAGAAAATAACGTCGATGAGCGGAATAATCTCCAGGCGCACATCCTGGGAGGGGGTCTCCAGCAGATCTATTTTCATATCGAAGGCATCTCCTTGGGCGGCACACCGTCGGGGCTGGCAACATTGGGGCTGGCGGCATTGGGGCTGGCAACATTGGGGCTGGCAACACTGGAGCCAACCGCATTGGGCTCACTGAGCACCGTCGAGGGCTCAGGGGCAACGGGCAGGCCGTGATCTCTGGCCCAGCTCTGGCGGTAGAGCAGCTCTAGCTCGCTGCCGGCCTGGCGAAACATCTTGGCCTGGCCAAACACAAACCCCTGAAACAGGCGGTAAAAGGCCATCGCAATAATGGCGATGATCAGACCAGCAGCGGTGCTAATCAGCGCCTCGCGAATGCCTAGGGAGGTGCCCGCTGCGGCATCGCTGCTGCCCAGGTCGCTCAGGCGCAGCGACCCCAGGGAGTTGATCAGACCCAGCACCGTGCCCAGCAGACCCAGCTGGGGGGCTAGACCAATCACCGCTTCGAGAATTTTGTCGCCTCGGCTCATGGTCAGCAGCTCTTCGTTGGCCGAGGTCTCGAGCGCCAGGCGAAACACCTCGGGGTCGGGCGATTGCAGCCTCAGCGGGGCCGAGAGAAAGCGCCCCATGGGCAGCACGGCTGATCGCTGGGCGATGTCGGCAGCGGCCCCCCAGTCGCGGCGGGCGGCCTCTAGCACCCGCCCAGACACTTCGCGCTCGCGGGTCAAGATCCGCGACCAAAACCAGATGCGCTCCAAAATGGTGCCCACGGCCAAGATCGAAAGTAGGAGCAGCGGCCACATGGCGATGCCGCCACTGGCAAATAGCTCGGGTATGTTCACGGGAGTCCTCCTGTCACCACCGGGTCTGGCTGTCAAAGTCTGATGGTCAAAGTCTGGTTGTCAGCGCTAGATAAGCAGCCCGGCTCCGGCAAAGCATAACAATTGTAGTGATTTTGGGGACGCTTCAACATTGCTGGGGCAATTCTGTTGCCTAGCGAACGGCGAACGCCCCTGGGATCGCCTATTTGAGCATCATGTCTAAAATTAGATCTGCGGTCCGCTGGCAGGCCCCGGCTGGGCCTAGCTCGGCGCGCATCTTGGCGTAGCCCGCCCGCATTGTCTGTCGGGCCGATTCCTGTTGCAGCAGCTCTAGGGCGGCGGCGGCGATCGCCTCAGGGGTCGCCTGCCACTGCAAAAACTCCGGCACCACCGCCTGGTTGACCACTAAATTGACCGGCGACACAAAGGGGGCGTCAAACTTCAGCAGGTAGTAGCCAATCCGGGCGCTGACGGGGTTGATCCGGTATGCCACCACCTGGGGCACATCCATCAGGGCAATTTCGAGGTTGGCGGTGCCCGATTTGGTAATGGCCACATCGGCGGCGGCGATGGCGGCCTGGCTGCCCTGATCGATCAATCGCCCCCGCAGCCCATACTCGGTCAGCCCCTGCTCTAGACTGGCCCGCAGAGCCGGGTTCGACACCGGCAGCAAGAAGGTGACCTCGGGGCACTGGGCCTGGATGATCTGGGCCGCTTGCAGCAGCACCGGCAGTAGGTACTTAACCTCCTGCTGGCGAGAGGCGGGCAGCAGGGTGACGATGGTAGCCTCTGGCCCAAGACCCAGCTGCTGACGAGCGGCGGCCTGGTCGGCGGGGCCGGGGTAGCGGTCGATCAGGGGGTGCCCCACCCAGGTGGCGTCGGCCCCGTAGCTCTGGTAGTAGTCGGCCTCGGCTTTGAAGATCGACAGCATGCGATCGCAGCACTGCACCAGCTTGCGCGTGTCGTTCTCAGAGGACGACCACACCCACTGCTGGGGGGCAATGTAGTAAACCACCGGCACCTGCGGGTGCTGGGTTTTGAAGTACTTGCCCATGGCCAGGTTGGGGCCCATGTAGTCGATCAGCACCGCCGCGTCGGGGGGCTGGGCGTCGATGGCTCCCTTGGCCACCTTTTGCAGCCGCAGCGTGGGCAGCAGGTAGGGCAGCGCCTCGAATATGCCCACCGAACCAATGCCCGTGGTCTCGCCCACCAGGGTAGCCCCGGCCTGGGCCATGCGCGGGCCGCCGAGGGCGGTGATGTCGAGGGTGAGGCTGCGATCGCTCGCCTGCCGGTGCAGTGCCTCAATCAGCAGCGCCCCCTGCAAATCGCCCGACACCTCGCCCGTGCTGATAAAAACTCGCCGTAGATTGTTCCCGGCGGCTGTCTTCCTGGCGTCTGTCATGGTTGACCTCGCCCTGGGCTACTCATCATCGCTGTGCTTAGTCCACCGTCGCCCAGGGGTTAACCCCCGGCGCTCCGGCTGCTGAGCTGCCCGCAAAAAGTCGCTAAAGTGGCGCACCAGGTCATTGCTGCCGCCCTGGGCAAGCTTGCCTACCGCATCGCCAAACGACTCACCCGAGCGATATACCTGGCGGTAGGCCTGCTTCAGCTCCCGGTATACCTGGGGGTCAGCGGTCAGCCCCGCCCGCTGCAACCCCACCTGGTTCAGACCTCGCACCTTGGCCGGGTTACCGTTAACCAGGGTAAAGGGCGGCACATCGCGATCAATCCGGCTGAGGCCGCCAATCATCACCAAACGACCAATGTGCACAAACTGGTGCACCCCCACCATGCCGCTGATCCGCGCTCCCGCCTCTACGTAGACATGCCCCGCCAGGGCCACCGAGTTGGCAATAATCACCTGGTCTTCCACCACGCAGTTGTGGGCCACATGGGAATAGGCCATCAGCAAACAGCTGTTGCCCACCAGCGTCACCCCGCCCGCGTCGGTGGCCCGGTTGATAGTGACGTACTCTCGAATCAGGTTGTGGTCGCCGATCTCGACTCGGCTCATCGACCCGTCGTACTTCAGATCCTGCGACTCTAGACCAATGCAGGCCCCCGGAAAAATACGGTTTTGCGCCCCAATAGTAGTCTGGCCATCGACCACTACGTGGGCACCAATCTCCGTGCCGGGGCCAATGGTGACCTGCTCACCAATCACTGCGTAGGGGCCAACCTTCACCGTCGGGTGCAGTTGTGCGCCAGCGTGAATCACGGCCGTGGGATGAATCAGGGTAGTCAACGGCCCGCCTCCAGAACCCAAGGTTTGCAACATAGACACATGCTCCAACTATCTTTCCGGAGGAGTAAAATCGACCACCGAAAACATCAGATCGCCCTCACAGGCTAGCTGACCATCTACCTCAGCCCGGCCGTGCATTTTGCCAAACCGCAGCCGTTTAAGCGCCAGCAGCTCTACGGTCATAATTAGCTGATCGCCGGGCACCACCGGTCGCCGAAACCGCACCTTGTCGATCCCCGCAAACACGCACAGGCCTTTGACATTGGGGATTTGCGACAGCACTATGCCGCCCACCTGGGCCATGGCCTCGATAATCAGCACCCCCGGCATAATCGGCCGCCCAGGAAAGTGGCCCTGGAAGTGGGGTTCATTGAAGGACACATTCTTAATCCCCGTGGCCTGCTTAGACGGCACATAGTCAATGATCCGGTCGACCAGAGCGAAGGGATAGCGATGGGGCAGCAGCGCATAGATTTCTTCAGCGCTAAATTCAGTTTTGGTGGGCGCAGATAGCACTGTCTCTGCCGCAGCAGAGTCAAGGGCAGAATTCGCAGCACTGGGGGAAGTTACGTCAATCACGATGGGTGGTTTAGGGGTCTACGGGGGCCGCCAGGGCCAGCGCTGGGCAGGGTAAATGCGCCAGGTCAGCAGCAGAGCAGCGGAAATTTTGTCTAGCTTGATTTTGCCACTAGAGGGTACCGTCGCCATAGGTCAACGCGGAAACCAGGGCGATCGCCAGCTCGCCGTGCAGGCGGTGGCTAGCTTTGTAGGCTACCACGTGGGCGATCGGCAGGCTGCCCAGGAGACTGAGATCGCCGATTAAATCCAGCATTTTGTGGCGGGCGGGTTCGTTGTCAAACCGCAGGGGCGGGTTGAGCCAGCCCGCCTCACCACAGACGAGGGCATTGTCGAGGCTCCCCCCCCGAATTAAACCGCTGGCTCGCAGCTGATCTACCTGGTGGGCTAAACCAAAGGTGCGGGCCGGGGCCACCACCGTGGCAAAGCCTTCAGGGCCAAAGGGTTCACGACAGGGATCACTACCCGGCGACCAGCTAAACCACTGGTTGCCAATGGCCTCCACCTCAAAATCAATGCCATAGGTGAACCGCATCGCCGGAGCCGGAAACGCCGCCACAAAGGCGTCGTCGTGGTGCACCGACACTGGCCGACTCAGGCGGGCCACCGAGCGAGGCAATCCCTGAGGCCGCCGCCCTGCCTGGCGAATCGCCTCTACCCAACCCAGGGCCGACCCATCCAGCAGCGGCAGCTCGGGGCCAGCAATATCAATCCGCACATTGTCAATACCCAACCCGGTCAGGGCCGCCAGCAGGTGCTCTACCGTACGCACCGAGGCTTCCCCCTGACGTAGCTCAGTGGAGAGCATAGTGGGATTGATCGCCTCCAGGGTCGCGGGTATCACAGGCTGCCCTGGCAAGTCGGTACGTACAAAGTAACGCCCCTGCCCAGGCGCTGCCGGGTTGAGGGTCACCGTAGTGGTCGCCCCAGAATGTAGCCCCACTCCCCGACGTTCTACAGAGCTAGCCAGGGTGGCCTGCTCTGGGGAATTATCCCAGCTCGCTAGCTGGGTGGGTTCTATACCTGCCTGCACCATTAGAATCGCTCCCCAAAGCCGAAGTGGATGCGGCCCTGACCCTGGTCGTTAAAGCCGTAGTCAACCCGCAGGGGGCCAAGGGGGGTCGACAACCGCACCCCGGCCCCATAGCCGATGCCGCTGCCGGGCTTACCCCGCGAAGGGCCGGGGGCACCGGGTACTGCGCTACCGCTGCCCAGGTCAGTGCCGACATCTAGAAACAGCGCCCCGCCGAGGAACGAAAACAGCGGAAAGCGGTACTCAGCGGTAAGCTGAGCGTAGCTGCGGCCGCTGCCCACCTCACCTTCGTCGTAGCCGCGAATGGAGTTGGTACCCCCCAAGGCGAAGGCTTCATAGGGGGGCACATCGCCCACAATGGTGCCTGCCTGGACGTTTAGAGCCAACGCCTGAGGCCCCTCAGTAAAGTTCAGCAGGCTCAGGGGAATGTAGTAGCTGTAGCTACCCCGCAGACGATTCATAAAGATGCTGCCCCGACCCAGAGGGACTGACTGCTCGGTGTTGAGGCGCAGAATGCTGCCGCTGGTGGGGTTAAAGGCATCGTTGCGGCGATCGAGGGTGGCGCTAATCGGGAAGGTCCACAGGTCATCGACTCCGCCGGGGCTAGCGGTCAGGGGGTTGCCCGCCGCGTCTACGGAGTTTAGTTGTCCACCAAAATCGCGGGCCGACACATTCTGGTACAGGGTGCCTACGGCCACCGTTAAGCCGTTGCCCAGGGGGCGGCTAAAGGTAATGCCGCTGCCAACGCGGCGAATGCGCACCTGATCACCGTTAGGTAGGTTAATCGGGTTAGGACCAGCCTCAAAGTTGAGGTTGTTGGCCAGGCGGGCAAAGGCCGTAGCGGTATAGGAGGTGCGAAAGGGGTCGCCCGCAATCCAGGGGTCGGTGAAGGACAGGTCAAACAGAATATCGCGGGTGCTGAGCTGAGCCTCGGCGCTAAATTTTTGGTTGTTGCCGCCAAAGTTGTCTTGGCGAAAGCTGACGGTGCCAAACAGGTCGCCGGTGAAGTTAAAGCCCAGACCCGCCGCCACAGACCCGGTGTTGCGCTCTGACACGTTGACGATCACCGACACCTTGCGGGGGTCGTCGGGGGCCGGCTCTAGCCCCGGAATCACGTCCTCAAAAATTCCTAGCCCAAATACCCGCTGAAAATCTTGCTCAATGCGAGCCTGGTTGAACACATCGCCGGGCTGGGTAGAAAACTCACGGGTGATGATGAACGGCCGGGTGCGGCCCTGTACCGGGTTGCCGTCATCATCCACAGCCTGGCCTAGGTCGTTGATGTAGCGCACCTCGATAGTTTCAATCACCCCTTCGGCCACATCTAGGGTGACCACGCCCTGAGGAGATACCTGGGGGGCGGCAACAACCTGGGCCAGCACAAAGCCCTGGTCTTGGTACCACTGGTTGAGTTCTAAAATGCCCTCTTGAAAATCGATCAGGTTGATGATCTGTCCCTTTTGATCATCGAAAATGTCGTCGACCACCGCTTGGGGCAGCACCTCGTTGCCCTGCACCCGCACGTCGGTGAGCACCGGGTTGGGCTGCACCAAAAAGGTGACCCGCACCCCCAGATCGGTGTCTTCGGGGCGGGCATCGACATCGGCAAAGAAACCGGTGGCGAAAATACTGTTGATGTCTTGCTGTAGCTGGGTGCGCGTGGTGGTGCGCCCAGCCTGGGTTTCAATCACGCTGTAGATCAGGTTTTCGAGGGCGGGGTCGAGATCGCCCCGGCTGGGCTGCACCAGCACCTCGGCCACCAGCACCCGGGGTTCTTCGGCTTCGACGGCCTCAGGTTCAGGAGCAGGATCAACGGTCTCAGGGGTCGCTTCTTCTGCCGGGTCAGCGGGAGTTTCGTCCTGGGCTGGGGCTGGCTGGGGCTGGCTACGGCGCTGGACGGCTCCGTCAAGAATCCGCTGGGCTTCTTCTGGGGTGATCTCGCGCTGGGTGCTGGGAGTTTGGCTGAGCTGAGTATTTTGGGCCTCGGCAGCAGACCAGAGCGCAGAGAAGGACAGATCCGCTGAAGACGGCGACTCTGGCCCAATTTCTGCAACCGAGGCCTCGGCAGAGCGATAGTTGTCAACAGCGCCCTGGAGGGTTTCGGCCACCGGGCTGGGCACAACCTCAATCGGCCCTCGACCAAACTCAAGGGTGGTGGGTTCATCGTCCGCCCCGCTGAGGTCTGAGGCAAATTGGGAGGCAGCGTTGAGATCGTAGTCGGAGCTGGCAGTGGAGCCAGATTCTGCAGAGCTAGGGTCTGCTGACAGGTCTGGATTTGCCTGGGCTGGAGCAGCGGCTAGCCCCACCAAGCCGGAGGTAGCCAGAACCGCTAAAATTTTAGGAGATACCCGCATCTAAATCACACCTGCTAAACACGTCCACACACCAGTCAAGGGCCTGTTTTCCAGACACAGAGCTGAAAATTACCCTGGGGCGGGCCGATGCCCCCACAATCGCCCCCTACAATCGCAGAATTCTACCGCATTGATGGCGCTAATTCTTGGTCGATTGTGCCGCCACCTTCTCTAGCACCCGCTGGTAGGCGGCTTCAACCTGGCCGAGATCTTGCCGGAACCGATCTTTGTCCAGTACCCGTTTGGTTTCATCGTCCGTAGCTTGATCCCACAGGCGGCAGGTGTCGGGGCTGATCTCGTCACCCAGCAAAATCTGCTGCTGCTGGTCAAGGCCAAACTCAAGCTTGAAGTCGACCAGGGTAATGGTACAGCCCATGAAAAACTCGGTCAGGACTTGATTGATGTTGAGGGCAAGACGGCGCAGGGTATCGATCTGTTCCTCGGTGGCGATCGCCATGGCGCGAATGCGATCGCCCGTCAGCAGCGGGTCGCCCAGGTCGTCGTTTTTGTAGTAGAACTCGACTAAGGGCGGCTCTAATCGCTGGCCCAGGGGCAGGCCGGTCTGCTTGCACAGACTGCCCGCCGCCAGGTTGCGCACCACCACTTCGAGGGGAATGATCTGGAGCGCTTTGACCCGCATGGTGCGATCGCCCGTGGTCTCTAGCCAGTGGGTCTCAATGCCCGCTGCCTCTAGCCGCTTAAATAAATAAGTAGAGATGGCGCAGTTGATCTGCCCCTTACCGACGATCTGGCCCTTCTTTTGGGCGTTAAAGGCGGTGGCATCGTCTTTAAAGTAGGTGAGCAGCACCGCTGGGTCGTCGGTGGCGTAGATAATTTTGGCTTTGCCTTCGTAGAGTTTTTCGCCGAAGGGCGCGCTGGGAGAAGGGCCAGAAACCATGGTCGGGGGCAGCAATAGGGACACCCCATAGTAACGTTCGAGGCGGTTTCTCTAACCGACCGACCGTGACACCCCGATACAGTGGCCTAGCCCTGGCCATAACCGAGGGTTTGCGCCCTAGGGCACTCGCGGGTTCACCGTCGCACGGTACCCTTATTTAAGTAACTGTAACCATCGCGCAACGCCCCATGGCCACCATTAACGACAACTACCTCAAGCTCAAAGCGGGCTACCTGTTTCCCGAAATCGCTCGCCGGGTGAGCGCCTTTGCCGAGGCCAACCCCGACGCCCCGATCATCAAGCTGGGCATTGGCGATGTCACCGAGCCGCTGCCCAAGGCCTGCCGCGCCGCTATGGTTCAGGCAGTAGAGGATATGGGCGATCGCGCTTCCTTCAAAGGCTATGGCCCCGAGCAGGGCTACGGCTGGCTGCGGGAAAAAATCGCCCAGCACGACTTCCAAAGCCGGGGCTGCGACGTTGACGCCAGCGAAATTTTTATCTCCGACGGCTCTAAGTGCGACTGCGGCAACATTCTCGATATCTTTGGCAGCAACAACTCCATCGCCGTCACCGACCCGGTCTACCCGGTCTACGTCGACACCAACGTGATGGCGGGCCACACCGGCCCCGCTGACGACAGCGGCAAATACGGCGGCCTCACCTACCTGCCGATCAGCGCCGAAAATGCCTTCACCGCCAGCATTCCCCACGACAAGGTCGACCTGATCTACCTGTGCTTTCCCAACAACCCCACCGGGGCGGTGGCCAGCAAAGAGCACCTGCAAGCCTGGGTCAACTACGCTCGCGCCCACGGCTCGATCATTCTGTTTGATGCCGCCTACGAGGCGTTTATCACCGACCCGGCCATTCCCCACTCGATCTACGAGATTGAAGGGGCCAGAGAATGCGCCATTGAGTTTCGCTCGTTTTCTAAGAATGCGGGCTTTACCGGCACCCGCTGCGCCCTCACCGTGGTGCCCAAAACCCTCATGGGCAAAGCCGCCGACGGCAGCGAAGTCGCCCTCCACGGGCTGTGGAACCGCCGCCAGTCCACCAAGTTCAACGGCGTCTCCTACATCGTGCAGCGCGGCGCTGAGGCGGTTTACTCCCCCGAGGGCCAGGCCCAAACCCGCGCCCTAATCGACTTTTACATGGAAAACGCCCGCATCATCCGCGAGCAGCTCACCGCCGCTGGCATCGCCGTCTATGGCGGCGTCAACGCCCCCTACGTCTGGGTTAAAACCCCCGACGGCCTGACCAGCTGGGACTTTTTTGACAAGCTGCTGCACAGCTGCCACGTGGTCGGCACCCCCGGCTCCGGCTTTGGGGCCGCAGGCGAAGGCTACTTCCGCATCTCGGCCTTTAACAGCCGCGACAATGTCAACGAAGCCATGCGCCGCGTCACCGAAAAGTTTCGCGGGTAGAGTCGTTCGTTCCACGCAGCTGGGGCTAAGGGGGCCGCAGCTGCGTTTGGCTAGATACAGCTAGTAAGCAGGAAGGCGCAATTAAATATAAAACCTTTGTAGGATGGGCAAAGCAACGCGTGCCCATCATCAGGGAGATGGGCACAGCCTTGGAGGCCTTTGCCCATCCTACGTTTAATGACAACTACCTACTTTACCTACTTACTTTGCGGCGCAAATAACGCTGCTGCAGGCCCACGCAAAATCTACGCCTTTGTCTGTTGCCGTCAACTGCTGCAAGCTGATGCGAATTGTTCAGTGTGAGCCAGAACGCCATGGAGAAAAGATTCTAGCGCTCTTGAATGATGCCATTCTAAATTCTACGGCGCTCTACGATTACAAGCCTCGAACCTCTGAGATGATGACTGAGTGGTTCAACGCCAAGATCAAGGAAAATTTTCCTGTAATTGGTGTTGAGAATGAGTCAAGCGACCTGATGGGTTTCGGCAGTTACGGCACCTTCAGGGCCTGGCCAGCTTACAAGTATTCGGTTGAGCACTCAGTTTATGTCGATGCTCGTTTTCGGGGCCAGGGCATCGGGAAGCGCTTGCTACAAGAGCTGATCGCCGCCGCGCAGGAGCAAAATTATCATATTCTCGTAGCAGGTATTGACACCACCAACTCAGCGAGTATTCACCTTCACGAGAGTCTAGGCTTTATTCACTGCGGCACTATTCGAGAAGCTGGCTTCAAGTTTGGCCGATGGCTAGATCTGGCCTTCTATGAGTTGCTGCTATCTACACCGGTTAACCCCACTGATGACTGCGGGTGAATATCGTGCAGTTGAGTTCGGCTATGCGCATTCCTCACCCACACCTTTAAGGAAACTCAACCATGCTTACCATCGCGCTGCCCAAAGGCGGCATGCTCAAAGACAGCATTCAGCTGCTCCAGGCCGTCGGCCTCGACTTTAGCCTTTTCCTCGACAGCGCCAATCGGCAGCTGCAAATTACCGAGCCCACAGGCCGGGCCACCGGGCTGCTGGTGCGCGCCCAGGATGTGCCCGTCTACGTAGAGTACGGTCAGGCGCAGCTGGGTATGGTCGGCTACGACGTGCTGCGCGAAAAAAAGCCCGCCGTGGCCCACCTGGTCGATCTGGGTTTCGGTGGCTGCCGGCTGTCGGTGGCGGTCAAGACCACTAGCCCTTACCGCTCGGCCCTCGACCTGCCCGCCCACAGTCGGGTGGCCTCTAAGTACGTCAACAGCGCCCGCGATTACTTTCAAAGCCTCGATCTGCCGGTGGAGATTGTGCCCCTCTACGGCTCGGTCGAGCTAGGGCCGATCACGGGCATGTCGGAGGCGATCGTCGATCTGGTCTCGACCGGCAAAACCCTCAAAGAAAACAACCTGATGGAGCTGGAGGTGCTTTACCACAGCAGCGCCCGGCTGATCGCCCACCCCCTCAGTTACCGGGTCAACCCCTACAATCTAAAAGATTTGATTGATCAGGTGCGGGAGCAGACCGCAGCGGTGGCAGTGTAGATAATCGATCGCATTTAGGTGCCCCAGCGCCCTATTGATTGCAGTAATTGCAGCTGACTGCTGCTAAACCTTAGTGAAATTTGGAGGATTGGAGGAACCGTTTGACTTCACCACAGGCAAAGCCTAAGTTGGCCTTCTGGCAGCTCTGGAATATGAACATTGGCTTCTTTGGTATTCAGTTTGGCTGGGGACTACAGATGGCCAACACCAGCGCCATTTTTGAGCAACTGGGGGCCGATGCCGATCAAATTCCGATTCTGTGGCTGGCTGCCCCCCTCACGGGGCTTGTGGTGCAACCGATCATCGGCAACCTCAGCGACAACACCTGGGGGGCTCTAGGCCGTCGCCGCCCTTACTTTTTAATCGGGGCTATCTTTGGCTCGGCGGCACTGCTGTGGATGCCGAACGTCGGCAGCCTGTGGATGGCCGTTGCCCTGCTGTGGATTCTAGACACCGCGGCCAATGTCAGCATGGAACCCTTTCGGGCTTTTGTGAGCGATCTTTTGCCTGCCAAGCAGCGCACTAAGGGGTTTGCCATGCAGAGCCTGTTCATTGGCCTGGGGGCCGTGCTGGCTTCGGCCATGCCGTGGTTGTTAGCCAATGTCTTTGGATTGTCAGACGTTGCCACCAATGGCGTGCCATTGGTGGTGAAAATTTCCTTTTATACCGGGGCAGTGTTTTTTCTAGGCACCGTTTTGTGGACTGTGTTCACCACTGAAGAACGGCCTCCCCGCGATATGGAGGCGTTTAAGGAACAGCAGGAACGGCGGCTGGGGATCGGTGCCACGGCTCGAGAAATTATCACGGCCTTTCAGCAAATGCCTGGGACGATGCGGCAGCTGACCTGGGTGCAGGGGTTTAGCTGGTTGGGCATGTACTGCGTCTTTTTGTACTTTCCTCCGGCGGTGGCCCACAACTTATTTGGCGCAGTTGATGGGGCTTCGCCTTTCTACAGCCAGGGCATTGAGTGGGCCGGTATCTGCATTGCGGCCTACAACGCCGTTTGTTTTGGGATGTCGTTTTTGCTGCCGCGCCTGGCGGCGGCGACCAGTCGCCCGATCGCCCATGCGCTCTGTCTCACCTGCGGCGGATTGGGGCTGCTGTCTCTCTGGTTTGTGCCGTCGCCGCGCTGGGCGCTGCTGCCCATGATTGGCTTGGGGGTGGCCTGGTCGAGCATTCTGTCTCTGCCCTATGCCATGCTGGCCGGGGCTTTGCCCGCCCGCAAAGGCGGCATCTACATGGGCATTTTCAATATGTTTATTGTGCTGCCCGAGATTGTTATTTCGCTGGGGCTGGGGTGGATCATGGCCCATCTACTCGGCAACAATCGCCTGCTGGCGGTGGTGTTGGGCGGCATTTGTCTTTTAATTGCTGCGCCCCTAACGCTGCGGGTAAAAGAGGCCACGCCCCAGCCAGCCGTTCAATCGACGCTTCAGCCCGTGCTGGAATCGGATGCTGTCTCAAAATAAATACAGCCTAGTGCAGCGTCAAAACTAAAAATTAGGGTGGCGTAGGGGGCATTCGCGCAGCAATGCACCGCAAGTAGGCTATGGTGACACACCACGAGGCAGGACAGGAGATCAAAGACTTTCATCGCCTAAGACTTAACAAACCAGAGTTTGGGGTACGAAAAGTGCTTGGCGAAGCAGGTCCACTGTCCTCTCCTGGGAGGGGTAAGGGATGGGTTAGCCTATACCAGCAGGGCAACTCACCGCATCAAGTGACTTGTCTTTGCCCTAGGTTTGACCCACCCCGCCCTCCGGGCACCCCTCCCAAGGAGGGGACGGTGTTATTGCAACTGAGGTTTGCAAACAAAAAAGCCCCTGCAGCCAAAGGCAGGGGCTTTTAGGCAGAGCTGATAGCTTCGCTCTAGAGCGATCGCACCCCCTCTAGCACCTCCTCCCGCTGGCGCTCGGCGCTCAGGGGCCGGTAGGTGAGCTTCGACACCACCACAAAGGCGATCAAACCCAGCAGCGGGCTAATCAGCGTCGGAAAGCCATCGAAGTCGAGGGTAAACAGATCGTTGGGGACATACAGCAGCGTGTTGTCTACCCCAAACATCGTCGGCATTAGGCTAAAGAACGCCAGTCGGGTGAGTGACCCCACCAGAATGCAGGCCAGCGCCCCCTGTCGAGTGGCCCGGGGCCAAAACAGCCCGCCAATCAGCGGCACCACTAGCCCAGCAAAGCTCATGTCAAAGGCCAGCAGCAGCAGCACGCCGGTCTGGGGCACCCGTAGCCCCAGCACCACACCCACAATCGTGATCACCACCGCCATCAGTCGGGTGATCAGCAGTAGGCGATCGCCCCCCACTCCGTGGGCCGTCGCATGGCGAATGCCCATCACATTGTGGGCCAGCACCGACGAGGTGCCCAAAATTGCGCCGTCAGCGGTGGACAGCGACGCCGACAGGATCGCCGCCAGCACCAGCAGCCCCAGCAGCGGCGGCACCACCCCCTGCAGCATGGCAAACAGCACCGGCCCATCGGCCACAATGCCCGCCTGACTGAGAATGCCCCCTGCCCCCAGGGCAATAATTGAGAAGGGAATACCGATGATCAACGTGCCCGCCGAGGCCGCAAAGCAGGCTTTCTGAGCAGTCTCCGGGCTTTCGGCGGCAAAAATGCGGGCCATAAAGTCGATCGCCACCATGTTGCCAAACCCCAGGGCAATGATGCTGGCCCAGTTGATCGCCGCCCCCGACTCCACCGCCGTCAGCTGATCCAGCGCCGCTGGCCCCATGCCGGGGTCAATGGTGAGGCCAAAGTTGCCCAGCACAAAGGCCAGCAGCCCCCAGGCCCCCACCAGGGCAATCAACACCTGGATAAAGTCGGTATAGGCCACCGCAAACAGCCCACCCGACACCGTGTAAACCAGCACCAGCAGCGCCAGCAGGGTCACGCCCCCCACGTAGCTGGTGCCCAAGAAGCTCTGGAACATGAAGCCCCCGGCCACCAGGTTTCCCGCCAGCAAAAACGAGAAGCTGACGCACATAATGCAGGCAGCGATCAGCTCTACAGTGCGGCCATACTTGACTCGGTAAAAATCGGGGATGGTAATCAACCCCATGCGGTTCATAGGCTTGGCTAAAAATAGCCCCGTGAGAAACAGACACAGGGAGAGGCCTAGAGGCAGCGCCGCTCCGGCCCAAAAGCCAAACTCTGAGGCTAAATCAGTGTTGCCTAGGGTGGCGTTGGAGTCGACCGACTGGGCCATCAGCGTGGCCGCCGCCAGGGGCAGCGACAGCCCCCGACCCGCCACCAAAAAGTTGACACTGTCGCCCTTGATCTGTTGAGAGGCCCACACCCCAATGCCCAACGTGCCGAGCAAAAAGGCAATAATGCCGTAGGAAAACACACTATGTTCCATTGTTCTAGGCTCCTGACCTATGTTCATGGCAATCGAGCGGCTAGGTACTATAAAACCCGGGAGTAAAACGCAAGTTCAGCTCAGAACTGCATTCTTCCTCCCGGGCTTTTATCCCTCCGTGAACCAGGCAAGGGTGCTAATCACCTGCCGGGCTGCACCTCTCGGACCAGACACTCAGTCTTGAGAAGCCTTAGCCTCAACCAAGCCGGAACCCTAGGCACAAATACTCTCGAATTTTTCCTTTCAGACAAACACGCCCAAACACTGCATTCTGCTCACCGAATGAGTGTTTTGCATGGGCAGGGGTTGTTTTGCTCCATTTACTTCTATCAATTGATGTTGTGGGCGTAGGTATCAACTAATACGGTTACCCCGGATGTATGTCAGCGGTCTATGACCTTTAGCTCACATCGGCAGAGTATTCCAGCTAAATAGACGTCTTCTTTAAAGTGGAAAACTCGGCCCGTGGGGACTGTTACCGCAAAACTCTGGATCAGTTTTTAGCAGTAACACTCTCTGCCGATAGGATGTAAAGCGTTGTGCTCTAACCCTGCCCATGTTGATCGACTACATCACCCTCATGCTGATCAACATGGTGGCTGGGCTGTTGTTGCTGGCCGACTTTGTCTATCGCGGCCTAGACGGGGCCATCTGGATACCTTTAGCGACTGGCAGCCGCCGGTGATGTGGGTAGAGCCTCAGGAATAGAACCGGAGGAGAACCAATAAAAACTCGGCGACTATGTTCTTGTCTCTGGCAAGTCTCTGCTAAGATTACGAAGAACTACTCTTTGGAAGCGTGGCTGAGTGGTCGAAAGCGCCTCCCTGCTAAGGAGGTAGGGGAGTAAACCTTCCCTCGTGGGTTCAAATCCCACCGCTTCCGTATTTTGAGCGTTGGCAAAAGCCAGATGTGACTTAGTCACATCTGGCTTTTGTTTAGGTTCTTTTGCCTAGGTTGAGGAACTAGTTTTGCAGATACAGGTGTACTTTGAGTTCGCCTGTACTGTAGGCTTGGGGGAGTGGTGCGAATGTACCGATGATTCCCAAGCACATTCAGCTCAAGAATTTTCTCAGCTACCGCGACGGCAGCCTTGACTTTAGCGGGCTGCATGTGGTCTGCGTGGCCGGGCCAAACGGGGCCGGCAAGTCATCGCTGCTGGAGGCGATCGCCTGGGTGCTGTGGGGCCAGAGCCGGGTCGCCGCCGATGACGACATTATTCACCAGGGTGAGCTAGAGGCCCGGGTCGTCTTTCAGTTTCACCAGGGCGATCACACCTACCGGGTGATTCGCAGCCGCCACCGCATCCAGGGCACCAGTCTAGAGTTTCAGGTGCAGGCCGAGGCGGGCTGGCGGGTGCTGACCCAGCGCGGGGTGCGGGCCACCCAGCTGCTGATCTGCCGCCACCTGCGGCTCGACTACGACACCTTTATTAACTCCGCCTACCTGCGCCAGGGCGGGGCCGATGACTTTATGCTCAAGCGGCCGGGCGATCGCAAGCAGATTCTTGCCGACCTGCTGAAGCTGCACAACTACGACCACCTGGCCGAAAAAGCCAAAGACCAGGCCCGCCAGGCCAAGGCCGAGGCCACCCTGCGTCAAACCCAGCTCGATGAGCTGGTCGCGGCGATCGCCGACTACGAACCCACCCTCCACCGCCAGGCCCAGCTTCAGCAAGAGCTGCACAGTTTAGACCAAGAGCAGGAACGCGATCGCGATCAGCTCCAAGCCCTGCGCGCCCTAGAGCAGCGCTGCCAGGGCCAGCAGCAGCAGATCGACATGCAGCGGCAGCAGCAGCAGCACCTCACCACCCTGCTGCACCAGAGCGAAACGGCCCTGGCCAGTCTCACCGCCGAGCAGCAGCAGCGCGATCGCCTGCTGACCCAGGCCAGCGACATAGAAGCGGGGCTGGGTCAGCTAGTCGCCCTAGAGGCCGAAGATGCCCAGCTCAACCAGAAATTTCAGCGCTATCAGGTCTTGCAGGCCCAGCGCCAGACCCTAGATGCGGCCTGGCAGGCCGAGTCAGAGCAGACCCGCGCCCGCCTGAGCCAAACCCAAATGCGGCTGGCAGCCGTGCAGGCCCAGCTGGCCGACCTCGCGGAACTGCTGAGCCAGAGCGAAACGGTGAGAACGGCCCGCCAGCAGTTTTTAAGCGCTAAGGCCCGGCTCAAGCACCTCGATGCCCTCCAGCTCCAGGCCGAGCCGCTCCAGCAGCGACGACGGCAGCTGGAGGCGGGCCTACAGCAGGCCCAAACCCGGCTGCAAACCCGCCTCGAAGAACTCACCGCCACGGCCCATCAGCTGCAGCGACAGCAGGGTGATCGCCCCCAGCTCACCGCCACCGCCCAGGAGGTCTCTGCCACCCTCAGCTACCTGGAGCAGCGCCGCGCCTACCAGGAGCAGGTGCGCGAAAAAGGCCTAGAGCGCCGCAGCTTTATGGAGGTGTTGCAAGCCAACCAGCGCCGCTGCGAAACCCAGATTGCCCAGATTGCTCAGAAGCTGGGGTTCTTGGTGCAGCCTGAGGCGGCCTGTCCGCTGTGCGATCGCCCCCTGGCCGAGCACCACCGCACCCTGGTGGCCAACCGCCACCGCCAGCAGCAACAGGAGCTGCAGGAAGAAATCTGGGTGATTCGAGAGCAGCTGGCCGTTTCAGAGCGCGAAATTCAGGTGCTGCGCCAGGAGTACCGCGCCGTAGAAGTCGAGCTAGAGGCCTACGCCCCGGTGCTGCAAAAGCAGGGGCAGCTCACCGCCCAAATGGCCTCCCAGGTGACGGTGCAAGAGCAGATCCAGGCGCTTGAGGCCGAGCAGCAGCGCCTGGGCCAGAGCCTCACCGACCACCAGTACGCCCTCGACCTGCGCACCGAACTCAACCACCTCGATGAAACCCTAGCCCAGCTGGCCTACGACGATCGCGACCACGCCCTGGTGCGCGGCCAGGTCGACCGGCTGCGCTGGGCCGAGATCAAGCACCACGACTTGGCCCAGGGGCGGCGGCGGCAGCAAAAGCTCGCCCAGCAGCAGCAGCAGCTTGAGGCCGATCTAGCCCAGCTCCACCGCGAGCTGGACCAGCTTCAGCACAGTTACCAAGGCCAAGCCCTCGCCGCCGTGCGGGCCGATCTGGCCCAGCTCAACTACGACCTCGACCGCCACCAGGCCGTGCGGCAGGCGCTTCAGGCCGCCCTAATCTGGCGGCAGCGCCACGGCGATCTGAGTCAGGCCCGTAAGCAGCAGCCCCAGGCCCAGGCCCAGCTTGAAGCCGCGCAAGTGCAGCGGCAGCAGCAGCGGCAGCAGCTCGATCAGCTCAACGCCGAGCTAGAGAACCTGACCGCCGAGCTAGAGAGCCTGGCCTACGACCCCAGCGCTCTAGAGGGTTTAGACCAGGCGATCGCCGCCCGCCAGCGCCAGCGCGATCGCCTGCTCGCCCAGCTCGGTGCCTTGGGTCAGTCGCGCCAGCACCTCGAAACCCTCCAGCAGGGGCTAGCCCAAAAGCAGCAGGAGCTAGGGGCCGTCCGCCAGCGACAGCGGATCTACCACGAGCTGGCGCTAGCCTTTGGCCGCAACGGCATCCAGGCGCTGATGATCGAAAACCTGCTGCCCCAGCTGGAGGCCGAAACCAATCACCTGCTGGGCCGCCTCAGCGCCCACCAGCTCCACGTGCAGTTTGTCACCCAGCGGGCCACCAAGCGCGGCCAGGGGGTGATCGACACCCTAGATATCTTGATTGCCGACGCCCGTGGCACCCGCCCCTACGAGACCTACTCCGGCGGCGAGGCCTTTCGGGTCAACTTTGCCCTGCGGCTGGCCCTGGCGCGGCTGCTGGCCCAGCGATCGGGCCTGGCCCTACAGTTACTAATTATCGACGAGGGCTTTGGCACCCAAGACCAGCAGGGCTGCGATCGCCTGATTGCCGCCATCAATGCGATCTCCGCCGATTTCGCCTGCATTCTCACCGTCACCCACATTCCCCACTTTCGGGCAGCCTTTCAGACCCGCATCGACGTAGCAAAAACCACCCAGGGGTCACAGCTGTCCCTCTCCGTCTGAGGGGCTGGAGAAGGTTCACATAGCAATTACTCCATGTAAACAAATCTCAGACTTTTATTAACATTTTCTTTAGATTCTAAGAATACCCCAGCCGAGATCCCCAGAAATATGTCTTCTGGAATGCAATACACGACTGTCAATCGCTCTACTCTATTGGAATGCAGACCTCCAGTGGCAGCAGCAGCTGAGTATTAATCACCATTCCCGACTGGCTTCATAAATGTTACAGTTGTTTACATAAAGAGCAATAACACTTCACTTGCGAGTTTTGCCCCATGGATATCATTGGTCCCCTTGTTGAAATTGGCGCTGCTGCGGCAGCAGCAGCATGGCTGCTCAATCGTCGCTCCGAAGAAGCGGCCCTTGAAGCTGAGCTAGTTCCAGTTCCAGTTCGTTCTCGTCGCTAGGGTTGTGGCTGAAAAAGAGCAGTCGGTTAGGGCTAGGCTTTAACCGCTGCTATTCTCACCAGTTCGTACACATGTAGGCCCCCATATAAAGGTCACCGGCCCTGACCGTTCCTTCGTTGCTATTCCCTACTTTGCCGATTTATGAGAACTGCGCAAAATTCTACAGACCTGGTTCGCACCTACCTGAAAGAGATTGGTAAAGTGCCTCTGCTCACCCACGAAGAAGAGATTGTGCTGGGTAAGCAGGTGCAGAAGCTGACGGCCCTAGAGCTAAAGCGCAAAGATCTAGAGGAAGCCGCTGGCCACGGGCTGAATTTAGATCAGTGGGCCGAGGCAGTGGACCTGCCCCTAGCCGAGCTTAAAAAAACCGTGCGCGACGGCAGCCTAGCCAAACGCAAAATGGTTGAGGCTAACCTGCGCCTGGTGGTGTCGGTGGCCAAAAAATACATCAAGCGCAATGTCGACCTGCTTGACCTGATTCAGGAAGGCACCATTGGCATGCAGCGGGGGGTCGAAAAGTTTGACCCCACCAAGGGCTACCGCTTCTCCACCTACGCTTACTGGTGGATTCGTCAGGCGATCACTCGGGCGATCGCCGAGAAAAGCCGCACCATTCGCCTGCCCATCCACATCACCGAGAAGCTCAACAAGCTCAAGAAAGCCCAGCGCACCCTGTCTCAGCGCCATGGCCGAGCCGCCACTATGGCCGAGCTGGCGATCGAGTGTGACCTCACCGTTAAGCAGGTGCGCGACTACCTCGAGAAGTCTCGCCAGCCCCTGTCTCTGGACCTCAAAGTGGGCGACAACCAAGACACTGAGCTAGGCGAGCTGCTTGAAGATGATGGCCCTTCTCCGGAGGACTTTGCCACCCAGGTTTCTCTGCGCCAGGACCTAGAGCGACTCATGGGTGATTTGACGCCTCAGCAGCGAGAAGTACTGGCCCTGCGCTTTGGCCTAGCCGACGGCAAGACCATGACTTTGGCTAAGATTGGCGACCTGCTCTCCATCAGCCGCGAGCGAGTGCGCCAAATTGAGCGTGAAGCCCTAACCAAGCTGCGCAAACGTCAGTCAGACATTCGCGAATACCTGGCCAGCTAAGGATACTTCCTCTTCCAAAAGCGTAAGCGACACACCCCCGGTTTCTAGTTCGGAAGCCGGGGGTAATCCATTTTAAGCAGAGGAAAAACCGGCGGAGAGGAGTTCAAAGACCTTGCCCATTCGGTTGGTGAGGGTCGCGTGCTCCCTCTGGGATAGTAGTGCAACCCAGCCCCCGGCAGCGGTTGATGAGCCAGCCGTTGAGGATGGCCCAATTCACCGGAACTGTCCCTCCCAATGGGGTGAGTCATCTTCTAGAAATGTCAGCCTGACTCCCACTACGGCATTATTACCTTAAATCGAAACCTCTAAGATTAGGTCAGTCTCAAGATGGGACTCACAGAATTTATTCACAGACTAAAAGTAAGAGTTATGAGTCTCAATGCGAGTTCAGTAATCCCAGTCTCAGAGCAATAATTAAATTAGTCGGAGTCGCAGTAATCGGCAATCTCCATAAGTATTTTTGAAATTTGGTTGCCCCCACTGGCCAAGCCGAAAAGTCTTTAAAGAAGAATTAGGAGGAATAAGATCAGCCAAAGAACTGCAACAATTGACACCGACTCTTCTTTAAAGAAATGCGCTATGGAACGCCCTCTGAATCTTTGATTAAATTTATACTCTCTACACCTATCATCCAGAAGGCAAATGTTATTGCTATATATATACATAGCAATAATGTCTTGCGATAAAGTCTTTTCAAACTTAATTTGCTCTGCCCGAGTTGCGTCGAAGAGCATTTCAACTCTGGGATGAGAATAGCTGCGCCTGCGGGCAGCGGCCAAACTCGACAGTTCTCTGTTAATTAAAGAATAGTCAATCGGCGGCGTCGCAATATCGTCAGGAATCATCTCCTGCACTTTTGATGCTTCATTATCTAAATGGCTATTTACATCTAGAACGTCAAACTCTTGCTCTTGATAGGTCAATTCATCGATCTCGTTGATGAGAAGACTTAGAAGACTATCATGCTCTGCCATTTGCAGAATCTCATAGATTCTAAGCGACTGAGATTCGCTCAGTGCAGCAGCACTGGCAAGCTTGTAGTATTCACCTAGAATCTTTCTATATCCATCGGCGGATACATTAAGCGAGATTCTATCCTCAAAAAATTCCTCAGATTGCATGCCCACTAGATCATTCCTTTTTGAATACCAAGAGATGCTGAAGGAAAACTCCACCTCAACTAATTAGGACTCATCTACGGAAGAAAGTTTGTTTCTCAGCTTCGAAAGTGCTCTCTCGCCCTGTTTTCGGAGCTTTGCTTCTATGCCTTTGTGGAAATATGACTCTTCTCCTTGTTCTACCATAAGAACGGCTATTTCTTGCCAGGGAAGTCCAATCACGATCCGCAATTTCAGAATCTTTTTATCTCTCTCAGAAAGCGATGCAAACGACTCCCAAAGTGATTTAATCAGCTGATCGCTGAATGCCTCTGAGTATGATGGCTCTCTATCTACATCCTGGGCGTTGGCCAGAAACATCAACTTTTGGCTGAGCCGACTGCGGGAGTTTCTGCGTCTGCTTTCCTCAAGAATGATCAGATAGCAGAATCGAGAGACGTAGGCAAGGTAATCTTCGACCTGCGTTCCCGCCATGATTTTTTCGCGGACGCGGATGTAAGCGCGGATGAGGATTTCACTTTCCTCGCACTCGCCTGTTAGCCCAACTTGGCTCAGGGAGCGTTTGATGAAGTACATGAGTTTTTTTGAACTGTCACGCTCCTTTTGCGATACCGCATCCCTAACGATTTCCGTCAGAGTCCTAAGCTGATTGGGGTCATCATTCATAGGATTTTTTCCTCCTATAAATATGTGACCTAACCCTAGGGTTTTGTGACAGACCCAAACCTAGAGCTTGAATAAGGGGACGTTAGGCATAGTTATGCTTCGGCGCATATGACATGTGCCCGCTGTGCCGCTGGTGTGACAGGCGGCTTAATATTTCGAGATTATGTCAGCGCTGGAGGCCAAACATCAAGCTTTGGGGGAGCCTAGGGGACCTAAAAGGAGTAGAGGCCAAGGCATCTCTAGGTCAGGCACCCACCCCGCATGTTGCCGCAGCCCAGGTACGGCATAGGGCAGCACAAACCTGAGCGATCGCAGGGAAGCGGGCCGTTGACCATCGGCGTCTACTACTCGATACTCCCTCGCTAGTTCGGCCACGATCTGCACCTGGCCGGTGCGGCGTAGCACGTTGGGGTCTGCGGCCAGGGCGGCAATGACTCGTCCGGTGAGCAAGGGTGTCTCCCAGTTGTAGTTGGCTGGGCCAGATTCTGCCTGGGCATCGCTGGCCTGATCTCCCAGGCCCATCTCTGCGGCGAACTGGGTCATCAGCTCTGTACCGACGATACCGGGCCAGATGGAGAGCGAGGTCACCTGGTACTTTTTGAGCTCTACGGCCATGTCTGCGGCCATGCGATCGCAGCCGGCCTTCCCCACCCCGTAGGGCACCCCAAAAATATAAGACAGCCCACCCCAGGAGGACAGCGTGCAGATTAGCCCCCGCTGGCGGGGCACCATCAGCCGGGCGGCATAGACGCTGGCCACGTAGTGACTCCGCAGGCCGACATGATTGCAGGCATCCCAGAACGCTGGCTCTGACTCCCAGAAGGGCTTGCCGTAGGCGGCTCTGAGGGCAGGCACTCCGGCGTAGGCATTGTTTACCAGTAGGTCGAGCTGGCCCCCTTGGTCGGTCTGGATCTGCTCAAACAGAGCTTTTACCTGGTCGTCATCGCTGTGGTCTACCGGCAGTGCGATCGCTACACCACCCGCCTGCTCGACGGCAGCCGCCGTTTCCTCCAGCGAGCCGGCGGAGTCAGACGATGGGGTGACGGTGCGCCCGGTGATGTAGACCGTTGCCCCAGCTTCTCCGAGGCCGACGGCAATGCCTTTGCCCAAGCCTCGGGTGGCCCCGGTGACTAGGGCGATCGCCCCCTCAAGTGGTTTCATGGATTTCTCTAGTAGCAGCAGTCAACTCGGCCAGCTTTCGCCTCTGTATCAGCATAACTAGAACCTTTATAGGTATGGGGGCATGGCCACCACCGTGGGTGATCGCGAGGGTGGCTATGCTATCGGGCTTTGATCCACAGGAGTATTTAGCACTTGGGCATGACGTTTGCTGGCTTAAAGCAAGACCTATACAATTCATTTAGAGACTCAAAAGAAGACTTACGAGTCTTATGTGATTGGAGCAGTATCAACCTTCGACGTACTGAGATCGCCCAAAACACTATGCTGGACTTGCGAAGCGCTCAACCTGGAGTGGGAGTTTTGAGAAATATGGCACTACTATTAGATTTACGGCACTGTTGATAGGGTGTGAGCTGGCACAGAGGGTGTTATGGGCAAAGGATTTGGACAGCCAAAAGCGGTGCCCACTCGCAATGCGACCCAGTTTATGCGCGCCTTTGGCCAGTGTTATGTCAAGGCCAAGGGAAACAAGCGGCAGATCGACCAGTTTTTGAAGGCAAACTTAGCCAAGATAGACGAATATCTTTTAGAGGCTTTGCCCCATGTATTCCCGAAGCTGGTAGAAGATAGTTTGTTTAGGGATAGGCAAGGAGTTGCATCGCTATTTGGAAATTTTGGGAATGCAATTGGGGATTTTCCGCTGGGCAATCGGGCCTTAAATCTAGAGTTGAGTATTTCAGCTTATCAAGTTGCATTGAGAGTGTTTACTCGCGACGCTTTTCCAGAAAAATGGGCTGGGACACAAAATAACTTAGGCAATGCCTACGGTGATCGCATCCAAGGAGATCGCTCCGAAAACCTGGAACAGGCGATTGAGACCTATAAGTTGTCACTTGAGGTTTATACTCGCGATGCCTTTCCAGAGTATTGGGCGAACTCACACAATAATCTCGGTAATGCCTACTGCGATCGCATTCGAGGGGCTCGGGCTGCAAATCTAGAGCAGGCGATTGTGGCCTATGAGTTGTCACTTGAGGTTTACACTTGCGAGGCATTTCCAGAGTATTGGGCGAGGTCACAAAACAATCTCGGCGCGGCCTATGGTGATCGTATTCGGGGAGATCGGTCCGAAAACCTAGAGCAGGCGATTGCGGCCTATGAGTTGTCACTTGAGGTTTACACTCGCGAGGCTTTCCCAGAAAAATGGGCCACGATACAAAATAATCTCGGGAATGTCTATAACAATCGTATTCGGGGAGATCGGTCCGAAAACCTAGAACAAGCAATTATAGCCTATGAGTTGTCACTTGAGGTTTATACTCGCGATGCTTTCCCAGAAAGTTGGGCGAGGTCACAAAATAATCTTGGAACTGCCTATTGGAAGCGCATTCGAGATGATCGAATCAAAAATCTAGAACGGGCTATTGCAGCCTATGAATTGTCACTTCAGGTTCGCAATCGCGATGCCTTTCCAGAAGATTGGGCTGGGACTTACAATAATCTCGGCAATGTCTACCGTGATCGCATTCAAGGCGATCGGGTCGAGAACTTAGAGTATGCGATTACGGCCTACAAATTGTCACTTCAGGTTCGCACTCGCGATGCTTTTGCAGAGCAATGGGCGAGAAGTAAGCACAATTTAGCCAATGCCTATCGCGATCGCATTCTTGGTGAGCAAAGCGACAATCTGAAAATAGCAGTGGATTTGTATCAAGAAGCTGCTCAAGTTTTCACCCAAGAGGCGTTTCCGCTTAAGTGGGCTGAGAATCAGGGATGCTTGGCAGAGGCACTATGCAAGCAAGCCTCGCTGATAAATAATTCAGATGACTTAGATACCGCCATTACATTGCTTAAAGAGGCTTTGGAAGTTGCCGTGCCCGGTAGCTCAGACTTTATCGACTCCCAGTATCGGCTGGGTAATGCACTATCGCGCCGCTTTGAGCTAGATCAAAATGCTAGTGACTTACAAGACGCGCTCAAAGCCTATAAAACCGCCTTAGATGCCATTAGCCCAGAGCATTACGATCACGAAAAAATTTGGCAAGCGCTACCCACTACCCAATCTGTTCTAGGTAGCCGATTGGTACGCGAAGGCCAGTGGCAGGAGGGGCTACAACTCTTGCTCAACAGCGTCAGGCTGCTCAGCGAAGGGGATGACCAACTCGCCCATGCCAATGCGCTATACCAAACAGGGCGCGCCCACGAAACCCTATCTGACTGGGATAACGCTCGTCTCTACTACCGCGATGCCCTGCGCCTGTACGAGCACCTCAACGATCAGCCGGGGATTGCCCAAAGTCGTCATGGGTTGGGTAGTGTGTTGGCCTCCCAGGGCTACTTCAAAAAAGGCATGGCTGAGCTACAGCAGGCCCGCGATCTTTACCACCAATTAGATCGACAAAGTAGAGTAGCCGAAGTAAACAACCTTTACCAGGCGGCCCAGCGGGCAGAGCAGCAACTTAGCGAGGTGCCCGTATGACCACCGCCGACGATATTTTTGACCAGTCTACCAGCAACGTACAGAGCCTGGGGCTGCGCGAAATTCCGTTTACAGAAAGCCCGCCCGACCTCGACAGCGAAACCCTCCAGTACATCTTCACCGGGCGCGAGCATGAACTGCGGCGGGTGTTTAACCTGTTTCAGAGTCGAGAGCGGCGGCGGATTTTGGTCTATGGTCGCATTGGCATCGGCAAAAGCGCCTTTTTGCGTGAGGTGCTGTCGGTTTTGCGCCGCAAGCGCCCGCAGATGTTGACCGCCTACATTTCTCTACCCGCTGACTTAGACCTAGCCACAACGGCCCTAATCGCCGTCGCCCGTGAAATGGCCGATGACGAATGGGCACAGCGGCAGCTCTACCAAATGGGGATTCCGACCGCCAAAATTCTTAAGGAGCGCAGCGCAGAGGTGAGCGGCAGCCTGGGCATTGGCGGCAAACTGGCTGAGAAAGACCTGCCCATTACCAAGCCGCTATACCCCACCGTTAGCCTAGACACCCTGCTAGAACGCGCCCAAGAAAACTATCCCCAGGGCGTTGTCATTGCCATAGACGACCTAGACAAACGCAACCCCAGCGTTGTTCGACAGATGATGCACGACGCCCAGGGCATGCTGAAGGGGCGAGCCTGGTTTATGCTCACCGGCCACCCCATGGGTATCACCGGAGATTTGTTGACCAGTGAGCGGGGGTTGTTTGACCTGCAACTCAAGCTCGAAGAACTCGATCAACCCACCACCTACAAGATGCTGGTCAACTATCTCAACAGCGCCCGCATCAACAACCACTGCACTGACCCCAACGATGCGCGATCCGTGCTGCCCTTTACTCCAGAGGCCGCAAAACACTTCTGCGAAGTCTCTTTGGGCAAGCCCCGTCTGTTTAACCGCCTGGGCAATACGGTGCTGGACACCGCCGCCAATATGCAGGCCACCTCAATTACTCCAGAGGTGTTGGCCGAGGGCCTCAAAGCAGCTGCCCCAGAGCTGAGAGAGCGAGCGGCCCTTAGCGTTCAGGAAGAAAGAATTCGAGCCTTTCTGGAACAACGAGGGCCAATTTCAGACGAAACGATTACCTACGAAGACTTAGAACAGCTAGGGTTTCGCAGCTTTAGCGATATTTTGCCGTTTCTAGAGCGACTAGAAGTCGCTGACCTGGCCCACCAGCTCGATCAAGACGACACCAAGGCCTTTGCCCCCATCGCCCTACCGCCAGCCCTTGAATAGTTGCGTATCACGCAAATACTCAAGTCGCTGAAACCCTCTTCAAAAA